>DDPO01000057.1 GCA_002342225.1 Bdellovibrionaceae bacterium UBA2466
CCGCAATCCCCAACTCGATTTACCCCTAGTCGATGGAAAGCTGCCAGTTGGTAAAGCCATTGGAAAGGGAATGCTGACTATTACTCGTTTTCACGAGTTTCACAAACACCCTCAAGTGAGTTTGGTTGAAATTCAAAGCGGAGAGATTGCCGAGGACTTAAGCTACTATTATCAACAGTCTCAACAGATCCCTTCGATTGTAGCACTCTCTGTGAGTCTTGATAACCAAGGGCAAGTTCAAGCTGCGGGCGGAGTCATTTTAGAGCTTATGCCAGGAGCTCCCACCAGTTTGATAAACACTCTTGAGGCCAGAGTTCGATCGGGAAGACCCCTTTCAGAAATCATTCTAAAAGGCGAAAGTCCTCTACAAATGGTGCAAGAATATTCGCACACGCCTAAACTAAAAGAAAATAGACACCCCCATGAAGTGAAATATCATTGCCCCTGTTCCTTAGAGCGAGTGGATCGGACATTGAAACTCCTGGGAAAAGCCGCTCTGGCTGAAATGATCATCAAGGGAAGCCCTTGTGAAGTTAAATGCCATTTCTGTGGAAGAACTTATTCTGTCAGTAGAGAGGCATTAAAAAAACTTCACGAGCAAATAAGCTCTCATTAAAGAAATTTTAGCCGCATTGCATTAACGCATCTCTTATTCTTTAAAGACTTCTTATCCTAGATCGGTTTATATTCTGAGGATGAAAATGTTTTATCTCGCCCTGTGGCTCTTGTGCATTAACACAGCTTTTTCAAAAACCACAGGATTCCTCTTTTTTGGTGATGCAGGAAATAAAAGCGAAGCTCAGTATCGAGTTGCTCGCTCAATGAAACAGTTTTGTAACAATAATCTTTGTAATTTCGTAACACTTCTCGGAGATAATTTTTATCCCAATGGGGTTTCCGGCACAAACGACCCCTTATGGAAAGATGCTTTTGAAACACCCTATTCACCTCTAGCGATTCCGTTTTTCGCGTCACTAGGAAATCATGACTACAAAGGAAATATTGACAGTCAAATTGAATACTCGAGGCAATCGAAATTGTGGAAAATGCCCTCTCGTTATTACTCGTTCTCGGAGGGAGAAATTGACTTTTTTGTTATAGATACTAATCAATTTAACAAAGAACAACGAACTTGGCTTAAAGAGGCCCTGAACAACAGCCGTAATCGGTGGAAAATTGTACTCGGTCATCATCCGATATATTCCTATGGTGGGCATGGCGATACCGAGGAACTTAAAGAGGAGCTTTTGCCAATGATAGAAGGTAAAGCTCAGTTCTATCTTGCTGGGCACGACCACAACAAACAGGTTATCGAAAAGAAAGCGAGCGATCTCACATTCATCGTGAGCGGAGCTGCAGGCCAGACAAGTCCTATGAAGGACTCCAGAGGTGCGATTTACAGTTCAGACCAACTAGGCTTTGCACACTTTCAAATAGATGAGTATAGGGCTGTCCTGAAAATCTTAGGTGCAGACGGTAAAATCGAATATAGTAAAACTTTTGAACCGAAATAAGAATCCAAAACATGAATCGCAACTCTACCAACAAATCGATTCGTCAAGAACGAACGCGACTTCTTGAAAAACTTCTCTCTGAACGAATTCTCGTTATTGACGGGGCGATGGGTACTGCCATTCAAAGTCACAATCCCACCGCTGCGGATTTCGGAGGTGAAATCTATGAAGGCTGTAATGAGTTTTTGGTAATTTCAAAGCCTTCTATCATCGAGAGTATTCATGCAAGCCATCTTGAGGCAGGATGTGACATCGTTTTAACTAATACCTTTGGTGGTACCCCGCTAGTTTTGGATGAATATCAATTAGGCACTCGAGCCTATGAAATCAATCTCGCAGCTGCTCAACTTGCAAAAAGACTTGCAGAAAAATATTCCACTCCGGCCCACCCCCGATTTGTTGCTGGATCCATGGGTCCTACAACCCGAGCCATTTCAGTAACCGGAGGAATCACTTTCGAAGAGTTAATTCATCATTTTTATATTCAGGCCAAAGCTCTTTGGGATGGCGGAATCGATTATTTTTTACTTGAGACGTGTCAAGACACCAGAAACATCAAAGCCGGCCTCATCGCCATCGATCGACTTTTCAAAGAAGAAAAAGCATCTATTCCGATTGCTGTCTCATCGACGATTGAATCCACTGGAACGATGCTAGCAGGTCAAGCTGTAGATGCACTTATGGCCTCACTAAGCCACCGACAATTACTCTATTTAGGAATCAATTGTGCAACAGGTCCTGAGCTCATGACAGATCATATCAGGACCCTTTCGAACTTGTCTCCGTTTCGCCTTGCGTGCGTTCCCAATGCCGGACTTCCTGACGAGTACGGACACTATCTAGAAACTCCTGAAATGATGGCTTCAGTCATCGAACTATTCACTGATCGAGGTTGGCTAAATTTGGTAGGCGGCTGCTGCGGAACAACAGCTTCACACATTAAAAAATTTGTGCAAACAGTAGCAGGCAGAAAACCTAGAGTTCCTGCAAACCGCAACCAATCTCTTTTATCAGGAATAGACTTCCTAGAAGTAAGCCAGGACTTACGCCCCATTTTAGTGGGAGAGAGAGCAAACGTCATAGGTAGCAAGAAATTTAAAGAACTCATATCGGAAAATAAATTTGAAGAAGCATCAGAAATAGCACGACTTCAAATAAAAAAAGGGGCTCATGTAGTCGATGTTTGTTTAGCCAATCCCGATCGTGATGAAAAGTCGGACATGGAAAGTTTTTTTAAACTTCTCATCAAAACTGTAAAAGCTCCGATCATGATTGACTCGACTGACCCCGAGGTCATCGATTTAGCTCTAACCTTCTGTCAGGGCAAATCCATCATCAATTCAATCAATTTAGAGGATGGAGAAGAGAGGTTCGAATTAGTCGTACCTATTTTAAAAAAATATGGTGCGGCAGTCGTCGTTGGTTGTATCGATGAAAACCCAGAACAAGGCATGGGTGTTACCCGCGAACGAAAGCTCGAGATAGCAAGCCGCGCCTATTCTCTTCTAACTGAAAAATACAAACTTAATGCACAGGACATTTATTGGGACCCCCTCGTTTTTCCATGTGGAACAGGGGATAGCCAATATGTGGGCTCGGCTTTAGAAACGGTCGAGGGACTTAAACTCATTAAACAGAAGTTTCCTCTCACCAAGACTGTGCTCGGGATATCCAACGTCAGCTTTGGCTTACCCAACCGTGGAAGGGAAGTCCTAAACGCAGTTTTTCTTTATCACTGTGTCCAAGCTGGACTTGATCTCGCTATCGTAAATACGGAAAAACTGGAAAGGTATGCTCAGATCTCCGATGAAGAGAAAAAACTTTCTGAAGCCCTCCTTTTCACCAAAGACCCTGAAGCCCTGACTCGGTTTACTGCTCATTTCAGGTCTGTCAAAACCACTAAGTCCAAGCCTATTTTACAATCTCTTCCTCTTGAAAAACGGCTTGCTAATTACATTATTGAAGGAACCAAAGAAGGCCTGATAGCGGATCTCAACGAGGCATTAAAATCCTCGACTCCCCTTCAAATCATCAACGGTCCTCTTATGACTGGGATGGATGA
>DDPO01000173.1 GCA_002342225.1 Bdellovibrionaceae bacterium UBA2466
CACTCAAAGGGGGCAGGTATTTAATTTCACGAAGCTCGTTTTTTTTCTTTCAATGATTCGGCTCGTGTTCTAGGGCACACTTCTAAAAGCGCTTCGTGTAAGGTGTCAAAGAGCTTATCTCGATGAAACCCCTCTTTTCCCAAGCGGTGAGCGTTTTTTCCTGAAAGCTCTAACCAAGCCTTCCGATTTAGACAATTATGAATTTGTTGGGCTGCTAGAGCTGTATCATTGGGATGAATCACAATCCCAATGTCGTGTTTGCGTATTAAATCGGCAAGCCATCCTTCAAAATTGATAACGATAGGTTTGCCGGCTGCTAACGCGTCAAAAAACTTATTAGGAGATGAATTCCAAAGAGCTGGATGATCAATAAGAGTGTTGATAATAATTGTTGCTCTGTTAAAAAGGCTGGGTATCTGCACTTTGGGAATGGGGTCTTTCAAGAAAAAATTGACATTGAGTACTTCTAGTTGACGAGAGAGTTCCAAAACATGATCTTTTTCCTTCCCATCTCCAACGACGAGAAATTTGACGCTGGGGTTGAGTCTTTTCATGTTGTGGGCCAAGTGAACGAGGTAAGAGATTCCATTGGCAATTCCGACAGTGCCTGGGTAGAGCACTATCGCATCATCTTGTCCTATGCCTGAAGGGAGCTCCAAACCTGGAGTTTTATTGTTGCTAAAGTTTTCGATATCGCAGCTATTGGGAACAAGAAAAGTGTGTTCTGCGGGAACGCCTCGCTCGATTACAGCTTTACGAATACCTGGAGAAAGTGCAATCACGCGTCTAGCATTTTTATAAGCAAATAGTTCTAAACGCCGTGCTAGCCATATAGATATCGGATTTCTGAGAGCCCTGAATACAACGGGTAGGTCTGGCCAGAGGTCACGAACTTCTAGGACTAATGGAACCTTTTTGTGACGAGCCAGATAAACACCGGGAAGAGTTGCAGTCAGGGGTGGACTTGAAACATAGACAACTTCATAATCTAATCTTCGCCCCAACCGGGCGGCACCTAATGCAAATTTGCTGAAGGCAATTATTCTTCTGAAAAAAGAGAGTCGGTTGTGATAGGGGATGGGCAACCAATGGATTTTTATTCCCGAGTGTTCAGTGCGATAGGGATCTCTCTTGAACTCTGAGAAAGTTTCGTCTGAAGCGATTAAATGGACTTCATGCCCTGCCGCACAGAGTCGCTTGGCCTGCTCGTAAGTTCTTGTGATGCCATTCTTCTCTGGCGTCACGAAATGTTGATAGATATAGAGAATTTTCATGGTGTGCTGAGCGTAAGTAGAGATTCAAAGGATTGGTCTAAGACCTGCCACTTTAATTTTAACCCTTGTTCGTCGATTTCGATAGATGGCCGTACATTCTCTTTCTGAAAGTAAAAAGCCCAAGCTGTAAGAACATTGATGTGGTTTGTCATGGGTTGGCTGCGAGAAGTTAGAACTATAGTTTTGTTAGGGACTTGAGCTTCAAAGTTGGGAGCGTAGACGCTATCTTGGATTTCAAGAGATGGTGATGAGTATATCGGCTGTAAATAAAACGTGCTGCCGTTTGAAATAATCTCTACTTGGTTATCTACGATTTTTGGAAGAACAGTAGGGTGTAAATGAAGAAACTCTTGAACCAAGTGGGATTTCTGTACTCCTTGAGAAAAGTGTAGCGAAAATAGAAAAAGTGAATTTTTTGGAAAAAACCATGCTCGGAATATTTTATTGTAGCCTAAGTGCTTGTACCCGTCATGAGCCGCGACTACCCATGTACCCACGGAATCAGTTTTTGAGAAGCGTTCCACGATATGTCCGCGGTAGCCCATTCGAAAACTCGACCAAATATCTGCTAAGTTTTCACCGTTAACTAAAAGGACATTGTGAGATTTGGATCCTCGATAAAGATTTCTTTCACGTCCTTGGTAACAAAAGGTTCCACTATTGACGAAAACTCGACATTTATGAGCGGAAAACTCAAATGTTAGAAGATCACAATGAGAGTGAGCAGGAAGGTGATCTGGCCCAAGATTCCCAGCGTCGAAAACAAAAAAGAGTTCGGGTTCTCGCCAAACAAAGAGGTCTCCCACCCACTGTTGGCTGGAATCATTCTTGGCATTCATCACACTCTCCCAAGCGTCATTAAACAGGGGAAGAGTACCTGAGGGATGGGCGATTTCCTCAAGATACGATTGCATTTTGTCGCAGTAACGTGAAATAAATTTACTCTCTTCCGGATCCAACTTTTCTAAATATGGCAAAACGAATTGTAGTCCATGAACTAGCTCTTTTTGATAGCTCGGGGCTTTTTCAAAGTGCTCACCCGAGGACAGTACTTGAGTTCTTAAGCATTGTTTGAGTTCCAAGAGACCTTTTTTGAGCCATCTCTCCCCGATTAATCCCTCGAAAAACAGTCCTCCCCAAATAAGGGCAATCGAATTCTCCCAAAGGTGGTTTCCACCAATATCCTTCTCAAGATTTAATTCAACCCAGCAAAGAGTTTGAAAAAGAGAATCGATAACAATTTCTTTCTCTGGGGTTTCAGGGGGATTAAGAATCCAGAGTACAAGCCATGCTTGTATCCTTTTTGAACAAACATAGGGATGCCAAGCACATCGATCCCCCTTTTTTAGTCCAAAGGGGTATCTTCTGAGCCATTTACAGACGTCATGCCAGTGGCTTTTTGGGGGCTCAGAGTAAAATAAAAAAGCATGAGAATGATATTCAAACTGATTGTGTAGTGCATGAACATCAATCGAGCCAGTGTCGAATTTAAGAGAAGGATATTTAGCCGATTGTCGTAATTTCGAAAATAGAGTCTCAGGAAATAGTTTCTTATCTAGAAGCGTGTCTCGTGTAGGACAAGACCTTGTAAAAAACTTTGCAGAAAAAGTGGAAAAAAATATATATTTTAAAGGCAATAACACTCTGGCCTTAAACCTAAGAACAAACTGCGAAAAGTGATGATAGTGAAAAAGGTAGTAAGGTCTCAAAAACACATGCGAGATCAGTGAATTCATATTTTGATAATTAAGCGACTTTCAGTTCGCTTTCAAAAGCAGAGGTTTTGCTATCCTGAAGTCGGCAGGTGATTTTGCTGATTTCAAGCACTTCCCGGTTACGTTGAGAGTCTAAGTCTTGAGTCTTGATTGCATTAATAAATTCTCCAATGCAGTTGTCATGACCTTTGTCTTGAAACCAGAGCCTTGTTTTTTTGAAGTTGCTAAATCCAAATCCTTCAAGGGTTTTAAAGTTGTCTAGAACGGCAACTTTTCCATCCACAAAAATTTCGACTCTCTCTTTGGGGTAATTTCTATTGCCAACTGTGCAATAATTTAGAGTTCCGAGAGATCCGTCCTCGAATCCAAAAGTCACGCTGATGCTACTCGAAGGATCTTTGAGATCGTGCGAGATCCGCATTGATTGTGTTTGAACGATAGGGCTAGCGGCAAAAAAACATAGTAAGTCGATAAAGTGACCTATTTCACTTGTGATTCTTCCTCCGCCCGATTTGGAGTCGTGAGTCCAATGAGTTTCTTGTATGGGAAGAGCATTCACTGTGTAGAT
>DDPO01000112.1:0-21012 GCA_002342225.1 Bdellovibrionaceae bacterium UBA2466
CCGCCTCTTGAGAGGTAAGCTGCAGCTACGCGATAATCGCCTCCTTGATGTACAGTCAGGCCTGCTTTTGAAGGGGCAATATCTTGATTGAAATGACGATTAAATCCATTCCACCAATCTAAATGGTACTCGGCAAGATTAGGTTCACCAGTTTCTCCAGAGGCCTTCCATGTATTGGTCATGAGTAAGTTGCTCTCAAGAGCTGCCATCGTGCCGTGAGTCCAACAAGTGCCTCCACTTTGATTTTTGACGCTAGAGACATAACTTTTTCCATCGAGTGACCGTAAGTCGAAAGCTGTGGGCAGGGAGAAAACTTTTAAAGAACAGAGAGTGACGACACAGATGGAAAGAACATGAGAAGATTTCATGCTGAACCTCAAATGATGTTAAGAGTTTTTAGAGTTTGAACCTGTTAGATAATTCTTATTTTCTCTTACTTCTAAGGGGTTCGTAAATAGAATCTTATTTGATGAGGTCTCTTACGATGACGGATGCTAACAGCAGACCGAAAGTACCGGTAACAAAGCTAGCGTTGCCCAGTATTAGGTTACGGTTATCACATTGAAAATACGGGTTATCGCCTTGTGGGCAGACGCATCGAAATCCTTTGCCACCGTCATAGTGAAGTTCTTGGGGCTCTGAATAAGGTTCTGCGGAGTAAACAGCTGGGATTCCCCATGGTTGATTTTCTATTTCCGAAAACTGGTATTTTTCCCGAAGAACTTTTCTCACAGCTTTGGCAAGTGGGTCGACCGTTGTAAGCGCGAGATCGGTCACCCGGACTTGAGATGGGTCTAATCTGCCACCTGAGCCCGTCGACACCGCAATTGGAATATTTTGGGATCTACAATGAGCAATCAAATGGCATTTTGCGGTGATGTTATCTATTGCATCTACGACGTAGTCAGGTCTGTCTTTAAAAATTTCATCACAGTGATCAGCGTTGTAAAATTTGGGGATAGAAACAACTTTCGCTCCGGGATTTATTTTTTGGAGGCGGTCAGCCATGACATCCGATTTCTGCGAACCTACTAAGCCATTGAGCGCATGAAGCTGTCGGTTGAAGTTTGTGATACAGATTTCGTCAAAGTCCACTACGGTGATTTTTCCAATTCCAGAGCGCGCTAGAGATTCAGCTGTCCAGGAACCCACACCGCCTAATCCAATAACCATGACATGGGAATCCATGAGGCGTTTCATTTTTTGATCGCCAATGAGACGACCCATTCGATCAAATCGTCGGTGGAGCTTGTAAGTTTCCAGCTCCCCTTCACTCATGGGTTGGATAGTTTTTACCGATTCTAATTCTTTTTCCATCATTCAAATCAATCCGAACAACTTTTCTAAATTTCGCGTACTTTGATCAAGAACGTCCTGAGTAGTAACACCCTTTAGCCGAGCTATGGTTTCTGCAATTCCAACCAGATGCTTAGGTTCATTTCGTTCACCAGCCTCTTTTAATTTCGGAACTTGATCAGGCGAATCGGTTTCTACCACAATTTGGGGCAGAGAAAGAAGGGGAATTGCTTTCTTCAGACCAAAATAGCCATCTTGGGTAATGGCCCCCCCCACTGAAATAAGCAGTCCAAGCTTTGAATAGTCTTGGGCAATTTCGTAGGAACCCGAGAAAGAGTGGACTATCCCTCCCTTTGGAAATGGACCCATTGACTTTAAGATGTCTAAAGCTTCGGGATGAGCTTTTACGATGTGAAGAATAAGTGGCTTGGGATATCTTTTAGCCAATTCGAGTTGGCGCTTAAAAGCATCAGCTTGTTGGGGTCGGTTAAAATCATGTTTTTGCCCAAAATCGAGACCCAACTCTCCGAGGGCATCTGATTGAGGCAAAGATTCCTCTAGTTGCTTAAAGCCTTGATTTAAGACCGAAGCAGAAGCAGTTGCAACCCACCACGGATGAAGCCCAAAGCTTGTGATAAATCTTTTACCCCAAAGGATTTTGAGCTCTTTTTGGCGGTCCCAGTCGACAGGGTCTACTCCGCCTTGGACCCAACCTGTGACTCCAACCTGTTGGGATCTTTCAAGAACTTGAGAAAGATCATCTTTAAATTTGTCGGAGGCTAAATGGCAGTGAGCATCGATCCACGATGGGCTTTTCATAACTTCATCATCGCTCAAAAAAAAGCTCTTTGCAAAAAACTACGGAAAGGGGCATATCTCGTGCCATGCAGAAAAAGATAGTCTTAGCCACATTAAACAGCTCCTATTTTCATTCGAGCTTTGGACTGAGGTATCTGTTTGCCAACATGGGAGAACTACAAAGCGATACAATCATTGTGGAGTATACAACCGCACAAAAAGCTTTAGATATCGCGGAAGATATTCTTTCAAGAAGACCGACCATTCTTGGACTCGGTGTTTACATTTGGAACATAAAGGAAAGTTTTGAGCTAGTTTCTTTGCTTAAGAAAATTTCTCCTGAACTCGTGATAGTGTTGGGGGGCCCTGAAGTTAGTTTTGAAACAGAGACCCAGCCCATTTTTTTAAAATCGGATTACACCATTTGTGGGGAAGGGGAATTTCTATTTCCTGAACTCTGTAGAAAACTTTTAATCGGGCAAAGACCAGCCCATAAGAAAATTAATGGGCCGTTGCCCGAAATTGGTCAATTGAGATTGCCCTATGAGTTCTACACCGATGAGGACATTAAAAACCGGGTGATCTATGTTGAGGCATCGAGGGGCTGTCCCTATAAGTGCGAATTTTGCCTCTCGTCGCTAGATACACAAGTTCGTTCGTTTGATTTGAGATTGTTTTTAGATGAAATACAAAAGCTGATAGATCGTGGAGTGAGGCAATTTAAATTTGTTGATCGCACTTTCAATCTAAGTATTTCAAAAAGTAAAAAGATTTTAGAGTTTTTTCTTGAACGAGTTCACTTGGGATTGTTTCTCCATTTCGAATTAGTCCCAGACCGTTTACCTGAAGAGCTCAAAGAGGTGATCAAGAAGTTCCCCAAAGGTAGCTTGCAGTTTGAAATCGGGGTTCAGACATGGTCTCCTAAAGTAGCAAGGCTCGTAAGCCGCAGGCAGGACTATGAAAAAGTAAAAGAGAATATTCTGTTTCTTGTGAAAGAGACAGGTGTTCATATTCACAGTGATCTTATTGCAGGTTTGCCCGGAGAAACTTTAGAAAGTTTTGCTAACGGATTTGATGCTCTATCGACCCTTGAACCCCATGAAATACAGTTGGGTATTTTAAAGCGCTTAAAAGGTACTCCCATTGCAAGGCACGATGAAGCTTGGGGGATGATTTATCAAGAAACCCCGCCGTATCAAATTCTTAAGACGAAAGAGATGTCCTTTGAAATTATTTTAAAACTTACGCGAATGGCGAAGTTTTGGGACCTTATATCGAATAGCGGTCATTTTAAAAATACGATGCAAATTCTAAAGGGCTTAGCAGAGAGTAGAGAAAAGCCATCTCTCTTTTGGGAGTTTTGGAATTTAAGTGAGTTTTTGAACGAAAAACATCCGCAACGCTATGGAATTGCTCTGTTATCACAAGTGGAGTCTCTGTGGGTTTATTTAACCCGGCACAGAAGTGTTGATCTCGCTCTAGCTCGTCGGGCTTTAATCATGGATTACACGCAAAACCCTTCCCGAGATATTCCCGTGTTCCTTCGAGAAGAGGGCTCAAAAACCGTTTCTCAAAAGAGCAAAATAAGGGGCAAGAATCTTCCACATCGCCAAGCTAGGCATTGGACCCCCTCAGAAAAGATGAATGAACCTAGCAACTTGCCAGTTTAGAGATAAACTTATCCAAATCCAATGATAAAGGGATTGTGTTTTTGGCGGTAATTTATAAAATAACCGCCTCATTGGGAGGTGATTGTGAGAAGCAGGATTTTGGGTTTGTTCGTTGTTTTCTTTGCAGGGGTTGCTTTTTCCTACGAGGGCAGTTGCCGAAAAATCGAATTTGCAAGAGTTGATAATCGAGCACAACTAGAGAAACTGCGCGATGTTTGTGAAATTGAGAAGAGCCTAGCTGTTTTTATCGAAGATGCAAATGAGGCTACTTTTCCAAATCTGAAGCGAGTTGGAATTATTAATGTAGATTCCAAATCTTTAGAAGCCGTTGCCTTTCCTAAGCTAGAATCTGCCAGAGACATTTATTTGACTGGCGATCGTCTCGTAGTGGCAGAGTTTCCGCTGTTATCTATAATTAGTTCTCGGCTTGTTATTCAGGAGCAAAATTTGCAATTTCTTAATCTCCCTCAATTGGAGCGAGTTGGCCGACTTGTCCTCTCAGGTTGTGCAAATTTGGAATTCGTTTTTGCTGAGAAACTGTTTGATATTGCATCGATTCGTATTGAAAACAATCCAGAACTAAATCTCGTAAGTGAAGCCAACTTAAAAAAAGTGACCCGAAAGATGGGAAACAGAGAGTACGAACTCATGAGGCAATCCCAAGAAGAGATGAAATTGTTCCGATTACGATTGATTCAAGGGAATTTAAATTCGACGCCTATTAGACCTACCGGGCACCATACTTATTTTGATTACTATGGATTTATAAAATCTTATTACGAGTGGTATCCCTACGAGTACTCTAGATACTGGGATGTCATTGGTCCTTGGGGATACACCTTTTTTTATAGGTTCTAATAAATTCTAAAGCTGATTTTATCTGGCAGCCTTTTTGGTTAATTTTGCCATAGCTCGCTTGACCTCTTTCTCTTTGGTGGCTTGGCGTTTGTCGTGTGATTTTTTTCCTTTGGCTATTCCCATTTCAAGTTTTACGAGCCCCTTTTTGAAGTACATTTTAAGAGGAATAACACTGTATCCTTGAGTTTCTAGTTTCCCCCATAGCTTAGAAAGCTCAGACCGGTTGAGAAGAAGTTTTCGAGTTCTAAGTGGGTCGTGGTTTTCACGATTACCCATTTTATAGGGAGGAATGTGAGCGTTGAGCAAAAAGAGTTCGCCTCCTTTCAGAAGTCCGTATGAATCCTGAAGATTTGCTTTTCCCTCACGTAAGCTTTTAACTTCGGTTCCTTTTAAAACTATTCCCGCTTCAAACTTTTCTTCAACAGTGTAGTTATGAAAAGCTTTTCTGTTGTCACTGATGATTTTAATTCCGCCGGTCTCTGACATCGTTTAGTGCTCTTCAGTTGTGACAATGCCCATTGAAACTACGGTTTTAAAGGCCTCTTGAACTGTCATGTCGAGAGGAGTGAGATCCTCCTCTTTAACCCACAAGTAAAATCCTGAAGTAGGGTTGGGAGTGCATGGCACAAAGACGTTTACGAAATGAGCGTGTTCATTATCTAAAGTTTTTGGCACAACTCGGGAGTCGGGTTTCCCAGTTCTAAATCCTATCGAATAGACACCCGTTCTCGGAAACTGAATGAGGACCACACCCGAAAACTTGTCACTTCCGGGGTTAACAATCGTGGCTAGAAATTTTTTGATGGTGCTGTAAATACCACCTACGAGTGGAAGCTTCTTAACTCCAGAGTCAAGAAGGTTCACCATGCCTTGGCCGATGATGTTTTGGGTAAGAACTCCGGCGATTAAGATGAGTAAAAAAACCCCTGCTAGCCCAGCACCTGGATAATCATGAGAGATTTTGGCTGGAAGATACTGAGAGACCATGGAGTCCAAATTGACGATAAGCCAACGTAGGATATTTATAGTCGCCATCAAAGGGGCTAAAACAAGCACCCCAGTGATCATCGCAGTTCTCAATCTTTTCATAGCTGAATCCTTTTACTGTCCTGAGTTCAAAGAAACATTGTCAATGAGTCTAGTTGAGCCAGCATAGACCGCAACAAAAAGATGGGGTTGTGAGAGACTTTCTAGCCTTTCTTCAGGCCTTGTGGGAAGCAATCGTCGACTTTGAGTGATCTCTAAATACTGTATTTTTAATCCTTCTCTGGATAATTCAGGAGTTATTTTGTTTAAAAGTTCACCTACAGTCTGGTGGGGGTTGGAAAGAGCCTCTTTTCGAGCTGCGCTTAGAGCTTGAGGAATTTTCTGGGCAGCTTCTCGTTCGGATGAACTTAAGTAGCTGTTTCGTGAGGAAAGGGCAACTTGGTCATCGGCTCGCACTGTTGGAAAAGGAATTACGCAAACAGGAAGATTAAAATCTCGAGTTATTTGCTGAATGACAGTCAGTTGTTGAAAGTCTTTTTCACCAAAAACAGCATAATCACACGACGTGATCTCAAAAAGTTTCAGAACGACGGTAGCCACCCCGTCAAAATGGCCGGGACGAAAAGCCCCACAAAGGCGATTTGCGATCTCACCGACCGATATTTTTGTTGAAAATCCATCAGGATAAAGATCTTTGACACTGGGATGAAACAACAAGTCGACACCCATCGACTCGAGTTTTCTGCAGTCCTCTTCAAAAACTCGCGGATACTTTTCAAAATCTTCGTTGGGTCCAAATTGCAGCGGGTTTACAAAAATACTCACTACGACTTTCGGTGCTAACTCTTTCGCTCGTTGCACTAAGGCGAGATGGCCATCGTGCAAACAGCCCATCGTCGGAACAAATGCGATGGGACTTTCTCTTTTCCATCTTAGGCAGGTTTCTTGGGTTACTTCCGGCGAATTAAGAATCAACATGGAACGAGTGTTCTCTTTCTGGAAAATTCTTTTGTCTGACTTCAGAAGCATAAGCTCCAACGGCTTTGCGAGTTTCTTCTGCGAGCTGGGCAAATCGCTTTACAAATTTGGGATGAAAATCGGTGTTTAGGCCCAAAAAGTCCTGAAGAACGAGGATCTGGCCGTCACAGTTGGGGCCAGCACCAATACCAATGGTGGGAACTTTAACTCGCTCTGTGATTGCTTTTGCAAGTTCCACCGGAATGCCCTCGAGTACCATTGCATAAACCCCAGCATCTTCGAGGGCAATGGCGTCCTGAATAATCGACTCTCGCGCACTAGCGGTTTTGCCCTGAACACGGTAACCACCAAGGGCATGAACACTTTGGGGTGTTAAACCAATATGCCCCATCACTGGAATTCCCACTTCGACCATTTTGGTGATTGTTTTGGCGACAGCTACTCCGCCCTCAATTTTCACGGCATGGGCTTCACCTTCAGAGAGTAAGCGCCCAGCATTTTTCAAAGCATCTTCAATGTTAACTTGATAACTCATGAATGGCATGTCCACTACGAGGTGGGCCTTTTGAAGACCTTTAGATACGCACCTAGAGTGATAGATCATGTCTTCGAGTCGAACTGAAAGGGTGTTGGAGTGGCCCTGAACTACCATGCCCACCGAATCTCCAACTAAAACGATATCTACGAGATCATCAACCAACTTTGCAAACGTGTAATCATAGGCCGTGACCGCAACTAGAGGGGACATGCCCTCAACTACTTTGGAGTTTCTTATTGATAATGTGGTCACGCGGCTCATCGGCTTATAACTATCGTGCTATAACGCGGTCTGCAAGCACAACCCATAAACAGCTGCATTTCCTTGAAAAGTGAAGTCCGGTGGGGTTTCTGAAGTTCTCACTGTTTTGGTTATTTTACGGCTGTTGAGCCAGTGATATTGACCATAAAGCCCCAGTTGGGTTGGCCAAGGCAAGATAGATTTAGGTTTAATATTGTAAGAGATAGAAAGTCCTAAGACGTGGGCGCTTGAATCTAAATAGTTGCCCGCTCCTGAGAGATCGACCACGGGACTCGGTCGATATTGGTAACCAGAGCTTAAAGTAAAAGAGTCGTCGGCAGGCAATTCGAATGAAATTCTAGGATTCCATGTGTTTCGCATGGGTACTTGAGCTACTTGGGTGACTCGGGTTCCACCTAAGTTATCTTTTGCTTCTGTAATAAGAATGGGAGCTTTATAACGACTCCAAAACTCGTAAGATAGTCCCATTGAAGTTTTAAGGTTACCAAATCGATGCTGTCCCTCAAGTTGCACAGATTGAGGTTCGTAATAAAGACTACTTTTAGCTAACATTGGTTGGTGAATGACATCGCTGCCAGCGACTGAAATTTTGCCGTCGATAGATTGAGTGAAAGTAGGATCTAACTGTTGATGAAAAGTGAATGCCCCTTGGGTTTTCTCATTTTGAGCATAAAGCCCCACAATCGCTGCGGAATTGAGTCCGACATCTAAAGCTACTCTTCCTGTGGGATTACTACCTACGATGTTTTCCTCCGCAGCTCCTGCTGTGCTCATGTAAAGAGAGAGTCCTCCCCCCAGATAAAGTGAACGCGGTAAAATTTCTATCCCAGCTCCAAGTGTTGCTTTGAATTGAGAGTCAGAGCCTCCATATCTCATGACAAAAGCATCTTCGGGTGCATAAGCGGAAAATGTTCTTAATTTTTGATAGGGGCCTGAGAGGGCTAATCCAAAGCCCATTTGTCGGTCAGGACTTGTCGAAACTTTGATGGGATACGAAAATCCGAGGGCCCAAGTAGCGAGTGATTGATTCTTAAGTTTAATTTCATCCGCACCTCGAAATCGAGTTTGCTGAATCCCTGTGCTAAAACCAAAAAGGGATTGAGATTGGGCAGCTATGAGGGCTGGATTGTAGAGAGCTGCGTAAGGATGGTTAACTTCGGCTAAAACGCTATTGGCTCGGCCGGAAGTAGAGCCGCCTAACCCATAATTTTGAGCTTGAGAGCAAAGAGCCTGAGCCGCAGTCCAAAAGAAAATGAAAAACAGATATTTGATAGTTACAAACCCCGAGAGTTTCAATGAGGGTGATTTATAACACCATGCGTAATTTCTTTCAATGTTAAAGGTGTGAGACTAATTTTAAGTATTGGAATTTACAGCTTTACTTAGTGCTATCCACTGGGCCTCGTTGAGTTCTTCTGCCCGTGTATTGGGAGAAAGAGATTGGTCTCCCATGGTTTTGGCCCAATCGACTTCAGGAAACACGTGTTTCAGATTGTTGACCATTTTTTTTCGCGGATGCAGAAAACCTGCTTTAATCACTTTGCAAAGAGTTTCAAGGTCCAGATTTCTTGGGTTGTGAGGTTCCAAAATAACAGCTTGAGAAGCAACTGCCGGAGGAGGGTAAAAAGCCCCGCTCGGAAGAATACCTAAATTGGTTATTTTGAAATGTAACTGGGCAATGAGACTAAGGGCTCCATAAGCATTATCGCCAACTTGTGCTATTAGACGTTCTGCAAATTCTTTCTGAAAAGTGAGAACCACTCGAGAGATGTACGACTTGATATCAACCAATTTGAAAAAGATAGGAGAAGATAGGTGGTAGGGTAGGTTTGACAGAATAGCGACTCGACCTGCTTTTTTTGCTAATTCCTCGAGAGGGGCTTTGAGTACATCTCCTTCGATGAGTTGAATGGTTGGATATTCCTGTCTTAAATACGCCGATAGTTTTTTGTCATATTCAAACAGCGTTATTGGAGCGTTTGCTTTCTTTATGAGCTGAGAAGTTAAAGCGCCAAGTCCCGGACCAATTTCCCAGATAGCTTGTGGTGTTTCCCCTTGGGTGACCGCAGAAGTGAGAGTATCAGCCCAGTGGGGAGAAGTGAGGAAATTTTGACTTAAAGATTTTCGCGCGTTGGCATCGAGTTTTGCCAGAATCTCTTTGGGGTGAGCCATTATTTTCCCTCCAACGTCGACAAAGAGGGATAAGCGGTTGTGTTCCACGACTCGGGGGCGAGCTGGTTATGTTTGGCATAATATCCGGCAAGTAGAGCAACCATAGCAGCGTTATCGGTGCAATGTTTTGGGGAAGGGAAATGGGCTTCAGGAAGTTTTTCTCTAAGCCTAGAATTGCAAGCTACCCCGCCGGTAAGAACCAATGTTTGAACCCCCACTAACTTTTGAGTCTGTCGGAGTTTTTCAACTAGAGCATCTAAGATGGCTTCTTGGGCTGAAGCTGCTAATGCTAAAATTTCATCTGCGTTTGAGAGGTCCCTTTTTTTAACTTCTAAAGCAACAGCTGTTTTGAGCCCTGAGAAAGAGAGTGTGTGCACTTCAGTTTTAGCTCGAGGGAAACTAAATCTCGTTCGATGTTCCTCAGAGGCGGCTTCACGAACCCAACGATCAATTTTAGGCCCAGCGGGGTAGGGAAGTTTTAAGAGCTTCCCCACTTTGTCAAAAGCCTCTCCTGCAGCATCATCCAACGTACCTCCAAGCCATCGATATTTAAAAATCGATTCCACATGAAAAATTTCAGTATGTCCTCCACTTACGACACATGCGATCCAAGGAAACGGGGGAGGTTCTTTTCCATCGAGAGTCGCCATGAGTGGAGAGAAAAGGTGAGCTTCAATATGATTTAAAGTTGAAAAAGGTTTTCCCAAAGAAAAAGCCAGAGATTTCGTGAAAGAAAGTCCTACTAGAAGAGAACCAATGAGGCCCGGCCGATTTGTAACAACAAAATGATCAATAGAGTCGACTTTAAGCTTTGCCGAGTCTAGAGCTTCATGAACGGCTAAGGGAAGTCCTTTCAAATGTTCCCGGCTTGCAATTTCAGGCACTACTCCGCCAAAGTTTTTCATGCTGTTGATATGCGAATGGACTACGTCCGCTAGTAGTTTCCATTTTTGAGTGTCGATGATCGCAGCACACGATTCATCACACGAAGTGTCTATCGCTAAAATCTTCATGAGTTACGGGAGATAATCATGTTAGAGCCTACTTTGTAAAGAGAGTCGATTTAGTGAAGTATGTTATTTACGTGTTCGCCTTGGGGTTTATTTGCGATGGGAACAGAGCCTCCTCCGCTGGCATTGGTTTGTTGTAAAGTTTTAAGAAGATCAAAAGAGATGAATTTGACAGAGTAACCAATTCTTCCCGGCTGATCATTGGGTGCCCAACCACTGTGAATCTGATCTTTTGTTGCAAATCCGAAAGCATTGGGGTCCTCTTTGACAATTTCTATTCCGGAGACACCCGTGGTTGAGTGGGAAGCAAGTTGTTCTGTAGCGTAGTTCCCGTAGTCCCTTCCTCCCCCTGGGTCTGCATTGATTTGTATCCATCCTGGACCCCGATTATTTGAGCTTAAGTTTCTGAAGTAGAATTGCGTGTTGGGCTGAGGGGTGTTGATAATGGCATTATCCGGGCCGGCGGCTTCGGTATAGTCAGGATAAAGAGCTAGCGCATAGTTAGGTTCAGTATAGTCATCGTTGATATTATTACCAGGGTCAGGAAATACTGTGTAAAACATGCTATCAAAGATACTTGGAGCTCGAACTAGTTGAAGTACTCCTCGATTATTTTGACGATCGGGTTCGGGCCAACCGGAAATTTGATTACCGTCCGGTTTATTGGCGCTGTTCAAGGGATGAAAGCGGTCGAATAGCGCTAAAGTTTTTGTATTTAAAAAGCCAGAGTCATCATTGGGAAAAAAACTGACGTTGATGTTTGTGTTAACATTGTCGGGTCTTCCTGGAACTGGGACTAAAGAGTCGGTAGTCCTCTGAGGGCCAATTCGGCTTCCAAAGGGTTTGGCTGCAGCATAAGCTTCCAAATTTGGAAATGCAGCTTCGACCCATTTTTGAGGCATAAACAACATCCTCGGTGTTGCACTTACTTTGACTGCAAAATAGGTTACGATATCCTGCTTCTTTTCAAATCCAGCGATGATCGGTATCGTTTGACTCCTTCTGGGTATTGCGACGCAACCACTGCCAGCGGTATTAAAATCATAGTAAAACAATTTTCCGTTGGCCTCATATTGGACAAGTTCTAGATACTTGTTCCCATTGGGCGGCAAGACTTCGATTTTAAAATTGTTTGCTCTGTTTGAGATGCTTAAATTTCTGCGAACAGTCTCGTAAACCGATTTCAAAAGAGGGTGCTGCACATTCTCACTTGGCTGTTCATTAATGAGTTCTTCGTTTAAAAAAGCTTCCAACTCTCTGATTTGATTTGCATGAAAGCGTGCACGATTTTGATAGACTGAACCGAGATGATTAATGAGGGCCAGATTGTCATCAGCACCAGCTCGGCATTGAGTATCTGCGATTTCTCGAATCCGATTCAACTGAGCATTCAAAGCCACCTGAAAAGGGTCAAAAGCTGCGATTACTGGAGGAACTACAATCGGAGGTAGACCCCCGATTCGGGGGTCAGCATTGGCGCAGATATTGGTATCAGGCTTGAAAGCAACACCTGATCGAGTTCTGTAACCATGCGCTTGTTGGCAAACAAAAGCTTCATGACCCGGAAATGTTCTGCCTCCGTTAATAAACGCTGACCCTCTAGGAAACTCACGATTGTGTCTGACGTGGGAGACGTTGACTCTCATCGCGAGCTCTTTAAAGTCTTGCCTTAAATGATAATTTACTTTTCCTATTTGATTTAATGTTCGAGCTTGCCATGCGGCCCCTGTGTAAGCTGCTGTGTCTGCCGCTATTTGAAGATTGATTTTGTTATTAATGAGATGACCAAAATCCACAACGAACGCAAAGAGAATAAACATGAAAGTAAAGACCAAGGCGAACAGAACTGCTACTTGCCCCTTCTCATTATTCATCTGACCCCTCATGATCTCATTATACCTCGCGTCAACACCGGAAATAAATCTCCCTCAGAATATCGGCATAAAAGTGAAGTTATTTTAGGGGGTTATTCTCGTTAATTCAGGGTGTAAATATGAAGGTTTGTTCACAATGTTGACACTTGAAACACCCCTCAGGATTTCGACCTTTCTAACCGATAAAAAATGAAAGGAGTCCACACCATGAAGAGAAAAGGTCAGACATTCCTAGGAGCCCTCGTAGGAATTGTTGTTGGAATCATTTTTACCGTCGGAATTGGGTTCTACCAGGTGGTGTCTGCAGCACCTAACTACGCTCAATTAGATGTCTTCACAAAAGTTCTACACTACGTTCAGAGCAACTATGTTGAGGAAGTTGATTCCAAAAAATTAATCGAAGGTGCTATTAAGGGCATGCTTGCCACGTTGGATCCACACACCGTTTATTTGCCGGCGGAGCAATTCAAAGAGATGCAAGTCGATACAAGTGGAAAGTTTGGTGGTCTTGGAATTGAAATTTCGATCACCGATGGTTATCTCACTGTAGTCACTCCTATCGAGGATACTCCAGCTTTTTCCGCAGGAGTTGAGCCCGGCGACAAAATTGTTATTATCGAAGACAAAGCTAAAAAATTGAAAAAAGAGACTAAGGGTATGACTCTCCAGGAAGCTGTCAATTTGATGAGAGGGGAGAAGGGGACCAAAGTTACTATTCACATTGCTCGCAAGGGTGCTGAAAAATTACTTCCTATTGAAATCAAGCGAGATATCATCAAAGTAGTTGCAGTCAAAGGCGGAATGATTGAGCAAGACTACGCTTGGTTACGTATCACCAACTTCCAAGCCAACACTGGCAGAGATCTCCGTAAAAAAATCGAACAACTCGCCAAAGAGAACGGTAAACCCCTGCAGGGAGCAGTGCTCGATCTGAGGTCTAATCCAGGCGGATTACTTGAAGAGGCAGTGAACGTCTCTGGTCTTTTTTTAGACAAGGTACCTGTTGTTTCAACGATGGGTCGAAACAAAGCGAAAAAAGAAGTCGAGTATGCCAAAGGTGAAAATCCCTACAAAAATTTTAGGCTCGTTGTTCTGGTCAATGAAGCCAGTGCAAGCGCATCGGAAATTGTGGCTGGAGCATTACAGGATCATAAGCGAGCTATTGTTGTCGGAAAAAATACTTTTGGAAAAGGGTCAGTCCAGACTGTAATTGACCTTGAAAATCAAGCGGGATTGAAGCTGACTATTGCAAGATACTACACGCCCAATGGTCGCTCAATTCAGTCAAAAGGTATCGTCCCAGATATCGAAGTCGAACGTTTGGACACCGCCCTCATCGACAAAGCTCGCAAAGGAAAGTATTTGCGTGAAGCTGACTTAGAAGGCCATTTAGTGAATGAACTAGGTGAGTCACCAGCAAAAGAGGAAACTACAGACGACCCCAATAAAGTCACCAAAGGCGATAAAGAAGATAAAGATAAGCGTCCTATTCGAGAGAAGGATGGAAAGAAAGTCCGTATTGATGATCCTAAAGAGTTCATAAAAACCGATTATCAATTACAACAAGCACTGTCTTACTTGAAAGCATGGAATATTTTCGAGGCGGTTACAGACCAAGAGAAATCAGTCAAGAGTGCTTCGGCAAAATGAATGGGTTCGGCAAAGCAGTTTTTGCTCTGAGTCTCTTAATTGTATTTGCTTGTGTTTCTATCAATTCACCAAATGCTGATACTTCACCGCGAACCGCAGCTCGGCTCCGTTTTCAGAATATGTTGGGCTTGAAGCTCTATCATGCAGGTTGTTCTTTTCAAAACCTTGGTGGCGTAGAGCGAATGTGCCAATTTGCCACAAACAATCCCGCTGATTTAGTATTTCAAATAGGGCCAAGCTTCACTGAACTACTGAGTGAAATTCAAACTTCTGCAGAGGTTCAATCAAAAAGAATAGCATTGTGGAAAGTTTGGGAAGCCCAGAAAGTTCAGTTCTATGCTCCCGATTACCGTGATTTCAGACCTAATTTGAATTCCTTTTTAGACTCCCACAAAAACTCTCCTATTCAACTCATGAGTAGCAATCTTGTAGATTCAAAAGGGGACTATCTATTTGAGCCTTTTCTTTTAAGAGATTTTTCAAATAAAAAAGTAGCATTTCTGAGTTTCTCTGAAAGCTCTCTTGAAAAAACTGGAAAACATTGGAAGGTCGAAAATATTGGATCTGCATTTACAAAAATTCGAAATCAAATTGAATCTAAGATCGACATTTTTTATGTTTTAGGTTCTTTATCACAAGAGACTCGAAAAATAATTTCCAAGTCCACGGAGAGGCCGGTTGTCTTTATAGGCGGGGCTTTGGATGAGAACAATACAGTGAGTTTTGAACCCGTCGGAACGAAAGACTTCGTAGCTCGGGCTGCTTCTTTCGGGCGTGGTTTTGGAGAGGTCGCAATCGGAAGTTTCGATGTCGATTTTTGGGGGAAAAAACCACAAGCAAAAGTCTCAGGACTCGATCACTCGTTTTGGTCTTATTTACTGGAACCAGTAGACTTAAAATTTAACGAATGTTCAAAAATTTTGAATTCGGCCAAACCTAACCGATTGCCCACCGAAGCAGTGAAATAACAGCATGCTATAAACCCGCCTCAACTGCAAAGGTGAGGTAGAGATCTTCTCCAAATTTTCCAAATCCGTGGTAGGCACCCACCCTCATTTGAGCAGGTAAATAGTAGCCAAGTTTCCAATCGCTTTTTAATTCAAGGCCACAACTTGTGTAAAAGACTTTCAGAAGATTTTTGGGAAAAGTGGGGTGGGAGGGGCCACGATCATAGGATAAAGTATCTGCGACAAGAGCCCCATGAATCGAATTCAGAAAAATGGGTAGCAGTCGAAATCCTCGATCTACTCGTGTGATGGGAAATCGGTATTCTAAATTGGTAGAAAACATTCTTCTTCCTGCGAAAAGACTAGGGAAAAATCCCCGATTTAAAAAGAAACCACGTCCCTGCGAGAAGAGGAGTTCTCCCCCTCCTTCAAAAAATGAATTAATAAAGCTGCTCCCCTCGGTGTAGCCAATCTTATTGGCCATGAAAAACACACTGTCTTTCAACAATGGACTTTCGATGTAAGAATTCAGAGAAGCAACAGTTGTGAAAAAATTATTATTGCTTCCAAAAGCTTTTGCATATTGAGCGTGGGATATCGAAGCTCGGACTCCATTGACGGGCGAAATAGCCAATTTTCTCTGCGGGAAGCCCCAAAGTTTGGCGAGCCCCAACTCAATACCTATTGATTGTTCGGCTGGGCCTAAAGGAGAAGATTCGAGTCGATTGAAAATAGCTCCTACACTTAAAATGGGGAGACCCCATGGGAGTTCTTGGCTATAACCGACTCTTCCCCCCCATCGTTTGAAAAAGCTTTTTGAAACCCTCAAATAGCTGGGTGAAAAATTGACGCTGGAGAAAACTGAAGAACTTTTTCCAAACCGATAGGTGTAGAGGAAATTTGCAAAAGGTAATCCCCGAGTATCATATCCACCAAAAATATCGTAAAGATGTTTTTGAGTAAGGTCGAATCCAGGAATCCATGCTCCTATTTGAGCTCCGTCTGGAACAAACAATAATGAAGGGACCCATGTTTTTGGAGTCAGAGTCCCCATGGGGGAGTAAGACTTTGGGGGCGAAACTTGAGTGAGTTTCTCAGGTAATGGCGAAGGTTTTTCAATCTCAGGGATCGGAATTCTTTTTGAATCGATAGGTTCAGCCCAAGCAATGTCAAAACCCCCATGGCGATAAGCAGTTACTAAATAGGAATTATCTTTTTTATCAAAGCTATTAATTCCGTTTAGAAAGCGAGCTTTTATTTTCATTTCTTTATTGAGAGTGTCGATTTCCCAAATCTCATATCGACCGTTCAAATCTGCGATGGCCTCGATAAATGATTCGTTTGCGGCTAATTTCAAATCAAAAACTTCTGCCGGGATAGTCGCAACTTTCATCGGGCTATCTTTCTCCCATTGATAAAGATGCGTAGCCATTTGATCTCTTAGTCCAATCCAGTTAGTTTTCCCTGCAATAAGGCTTGTAACCCATTGCCTCTCAGGAACTTGCCATTCTCGTTTTATAACCCATGATTCCTCCGGATTAGACGATGGAATGAGTTCTAAAACTTTTCCTTGGTCACTCTCATCGACATAAACAAGAATGGAATTCTCATCTGGAGAACATGCCAAATTGTGAACTCGTAAGTTTTTCCTGTTTTGGATATTGATTTTTGCATTTTTTTCCTGATTGAGATCAAATGAAAATAGATCGTTGAGCACATAGCCATATTGAGGACGGGTAGAAATGTAGATGAGTTTTTGGGCTCCAGTTTTTCCGAACCAACAAAGATTAGGAAATCCAATGTCTCCGATTTCAGTAATTCGAGTTTTTTTCTTGCTCGCTAAATCTAAAGTGTAAATCGCAGCAACTTCTTTCGGGGTCTCAGCGATGAATGCTATTTGAGATTTGTCAGGTGAGAAAACTAAGCCATTTTTGAAACTTCGATTTTCGGTAATGTAAGTAAGTTTTGATATCGGATCTTTCTTGATCTGCTCAATTTCACCTAGCGTTTTGTTTTTTTCTTTTTCGAAAATGGAGCTCCAAAGAGTCGGATAATCTGAACCAAATGTCTTTTCGAGCGGGCGGCTTATAAAGTACGGTAAATTAGAGCTGTACTGTTCGGTTAATTGGTGAATTCCCTCCGATCCTTTTTGAGACCAAAGTTCCTGATATAGCTCATATCCAAAAAAATAGGCAGAGTTTCCATGGGGCCACCGAGTGGCTGAACCATCTAGTAAATCAAGGGGTGCAAAATAATTTCCCCATATCTTTTCTTCGACAGCAGCCCTTCTAAACATCGAGAAAAAAGAGCTGCGGCCACGGCCTCCTTGAGTTTTTTCAGTCTCTAAAAATGTGGCAAGACCCTCGTGTAAGTGAGAGGGCATCATTCCATTGGGAACAACCCACGTTCCGAAAATGGTTCGCATCAGTTTCCAAAGACCCGAGGCTGGATAGATGTGAAGGATATGAACGTATTCGTGAAGGATGACCGAATAGATCCAATCATCCAGCGAAGCTAATTGGCTGCCTGCAGAGGGTGGGGTTGCAAAAAAAACAATATGGGAATACGGAAAATTCAGTGCATAGCCGTTTAAAGAATCTCGAAAGTCCGCTATGACAATATAGGTCTGAGATGGCCCTTCCGGAAAAATAGGACTTAGAACCGAGTGAGCTTTCTCTGCAGCACTAAGCACCTTGAGTGCGAGGTCTTCTCGGCCTTCGCGAAAAACGGCCGTGAAGTGATGGCTTTCTTGGGATTTCCAAGAAATGTCAGATGGAAAAGTGATGTAAGAGGGTTGTTCAGCAAAACCTTGGCTGAGCCAACAAAAAACCAGAAGAGTGAGGAGAAAAAATCGCATTCAGTCATTCTAATGAGCTGAGCAAATTAAGTCCACACGGCTCAATAAAAGAAAGCGAGAGCCTCTGCGGCGACCTGTTCTGGGGTGATTTGTGACATGCAAGCGTGAGAGGCCAATGGACAAACTTCGGCCCCACACCAGGCATATTCAGGATTTTCCAGATTTTGATCACGGCAACCTACTGGTGCTTGGATGGCGCGGTGTTTTTTTAGGTCATAACCGTGCCATTCTCCCACAGATTCCGGGCCAAACAGAGTGATTGTGGGAATTCCCAGGGCTGCTGCAATGTGTTTCACTCCAGAATCAGCCCCAATAAAACCATCCATCCAAGTCAAGCAGCCGATTAAACTGGGTAGATCTGGGGTGTGAATGAGATGAGAGCTTTTTTCCAAACAATCCCATAGGAGCGAAGTTGGAGGAGAGTCATAAAGTACAATGACTTCGAATTGTTCCCCCAGCAACCGTGTAAGTGAAACGAAATACTCCAGTGACCATTGCTTCGAACGTCGACTGGCTCCTACGTGAATGGCGAGTTTTTTCATTGAACTTTTTAAACAAGGAGTTAGCAGTTGTTCACCTTGGCTTTTATAAATGGGCCCCACCCACAAGCGAGGAGCAGGACTTTGGGAGTTCCAACCCAATCCCCTCACAACATTTAAATCTCTTTCAATGGCCGACATAGGTAATCCAATATTGGGTATTTCTTTGGAGAGTGAATTCGGACGAGCCGCTCTACCGTGGTGGTGAACTAAGAGCTTTTTGCCTCTAGAAAAACGGACGAACATCTCGGTTTGGCGACTCGCGTGAAAACTAAGAACAGCATCGTATTTCACCTCTCTTATTTTTTTTAAGAGCTTTAAATTAGAGGAGATGTTGGGAGCCAAGTGATATTGCTTATCGATCCGCGGATCAGAGTCAAAAAGTGAAGCATAGGGAGCAGGATAAGCGATATCAATTTTATTACCGGTAAAATCATGCAGCGCTTCAAGGGCTGCAGTCCATAACGCCGTGTCTCCTAATCGCCGATTTTTGATAGCCAGTATCTTTCTCATGAGAATGCCGTCACCTTAAACAATCAAAAAACAGGTGACAAGGTGCTTATCTATTTAAATAATGTGTGTATCATTACGATGACTTGCAGTAGTATTTGCTCTGTAAGCAGGTTTGTTTAGTTAATTAGTGAAATTTAAAAAAGGAGTCTCTCAATGAGTCGTTTACGTCATCTAAGAAATCCACTCATGGTAATCATCGGTTTGGTTTTTGTTATTGCGTTATCTTCATGTAGCAAAAAAGAGGTTGTTCAGGACGAGCCTCTCATGAACCCGAGTGACACATCAGGTTCTGCAATGGGTGAAGGTGCGGTGGCCTCAGGTAATGCCGGCGATGCTGGCATGGCTGCTAGCGAACTTGAAACTGTTTATTTTGCTTTTGATAGTTATGCTTTGAGCGGAGATACTCGCTCTCAATTGAAAAATAATCTGTCTTGGCTCAAATCAAATACGACCGCAAAGATTCAAATCGAAGGCCACTGCGATGAAAAAGGAACGGTTGAGTACAATATGGCATTGGGTGACAGAAGAGCGAATGCCGTCAAGAATTTCCTTGTGAAATCTGGTATTGACCGAAGCCGCATCGACACTATCAGCTACGGCAAAGAGCGTCCTGCTGATCCAGGACACGACGAATCTGCATGGAGCAAAAACCGTAGAGCTGTTTTTATTCTTTTATCTAAGTAGTTAGATGAACATGAAAATTTTTAATCGGCTAGTCCCAGGAATTTTAATCATTCTGGGGCTAGCTGCTTGTCATCCAAGACCTGTCGAAGATCTAGCACTAGCCGATGTGGCGCTGAAAGCTGCTCAAAAAGTTAAAGCAGATGCTTTAGCTCCAGATTTCTATCGAAAAGCTGAAAATTTTTATTTAAGAGCAAAAAAGGATTTTACTGAGGGGTACTTTGAATCCTCTAAAAAATTTGCTACCCAAGCTCGACAAATGGCTGAGAAAGCTGAGTATCGAGCTTTGCAGAAGCAAGCAAATATTCGACCGAAGATATCTGATGAGGATTCGTCTGGAACATCTTCTGATCCCTTTAAAACTAGAAACTCTGAGGGGCCATAATGAGTAATTATAAAATCTTCTTAACCACGACTCTCGTCATTGCCAGTTCAACTCTGACCTCTTGCCGAACCAAAAGTGAGATACGTCGGGAGCAAGAGTTTGAAAGACTGAAACAAGAAGTTACTCAAACAAGAGGAGATAGAGCGGAAGTTGATTCGAGCGTCGAGGAGCTTAGAGTTGAGATTGCAAAGCTAGGCAATGTGATCGAAGAAGAAGCCCAAGGTCGCAGAAAAGAGAGCGAAGAGCTACGAAAAGAGGTGACCGCTTTGGCGGCTAGGCTTCAAGCCTTAGAACAGCGGGCCGTTTCAGAAGAGCTAGCCCAGAAACAACTCGTTCAGGAGAAAGCAAAGGCTAGCTACGATGCGGGAAGACGGCTTTATGACGATGGAAAATACGAGGAAGCTATTGATGTTTTAAAAGCTGTCGTAGAAAATCAGCCTAAATCTGAAGACGGGAAGAAATCGCAGTTTCTTCTTGGGGAATCCTACTTTGCTACTAAAGATTATAGATTGTCTGGCTCTGAATTTTCACGATTCTTAAAAAACTTTCCAAAGGACGCAATGGTTCCCAACGCCATCTATAGACTGGCAGCATCTCTTAAAGAGATGGGTAATGGTAAAGATGCAAAATTGTTTTATGAGGAACTTATTCAAAGATACCCAGCAAGTCCTTTTGCGAAAAAAGCCAAAGTGGATATTAAGCGTTTAAAATAAGTTTATGTTTTTTGGTGAGTTACTATCCATCGTCCCACTCCAAGCGTGAGTATGAGATAGATTGCAAGAGCGAGATAGTTTCCAGAGTTATTCTTCTCCGAATGGACGGCCAAGCATCCTACCGTATTGCTGGTAACATCACAGTGTAAGTTGCCGTCGTTAAATTTCTGCCCCACTCCCGCGTAGGCTGCTCTTAGAGCAGCGATATCATTAGCATGTAAGGTTCTTTTTTGGGTTTGATTGGTTTCAGCAGAATAATACATTGTTGCGTCTTGATCACCGCAT
>DDPO01000112.1:21060-69194 GCA_002342225.1 Bdellovibrionaceae bacterium UBA2466
TGACCAATTTCATGAGTGACAATGTTCTGGATATCGTGCTTCCCAGAGATCCCTTGGGTGGTAAAACTATGATTAACGCCGTTAAGTAGAATATCGGAGTCTAAGATCAACCCAGCATTTGATCCATCACCCGATATGTAAAAATTGCGCGTTATTGCAACTGCTCTCCAGTCAAACGGCCAATGATCAGTTTTAAGGATAATCGTATTTAAACCATCATTTTCACTTTTTGTGGATTGATTACAGCCGTAAGCTAAAAATTCAACCAAGATATCCTGATAGGCCCGCCAAGTTTTGAAGCTTTCTTCGATAGCCGTTACGAAATCGGGATGATTCTTGAATGAGGGAGCCGAAATAAGATAGGGAATTGGAAAGTATCTTTTATCCCAGTAAAGAAAGGGGCCGTCACCCTCACCATTACTTCCATCAGTGCGAGTTCTTGTGTAACGACGGGTTGGGTTTAATGGTTGAAGTCCAGATTCAAATCCGGTGATCACATAGGTCGTATCGGAATTATCTTGTCTATTCAGATAAGCTTTGTAGCTTTGATTCCGATGCGGTCGTGGAAAGCCAGAATACATGACTCCAATACCACTCTGTTCTCCTCCCGGGAACTCAATTTGGATCTCATCTTTTGTTTGAAGCTTGATCGAAGAGTTGTTTTTGTGGATTGAAAGTATTTCAGCAGATGCCAATGTTTTTAGGGCGACCGAGGGATCACTCGAAACATCGATTGAATTTATCTTGATGTCGGCCACCAATTCAGCTGAAGAGAGTTGCTGAGAAATAACATCCGCAGGGACTAAAACCCCCATGGAAAAACGTCCACTTGAAATAAAAAGGAAGGATACATAAAAGAAAATCCGGTGATGAAATCGATGATGTGAATTTTTCATGGAATTTTAAAATTTTATCACAACAGCGTTCCCACTCAGACAAAAGTTGTCGACTTGCAAAATGGTTTACCCAAACTGCGTAATGGATTACGCAATAAAGCATCCAAAAACCCACCTAAAAATGCACTGCGTTTAATGTTTTTTATTAATGATTTCAGGTTTTTATATGAATTGTTAAGGTTTTGTTAGGATTCGGTATTGAATTTGCTGTTTCTAATGTTGAGGTAGTTCAAGATGAAACTATTACTTTCAAATGTATTAGCAGTTCCATCAGCGTTGATGAGGCCTGCGTCCGCGGTGAAAACAGTTAAGATTGAGGTTTTAAATCGCCACCGTTCTTTGCCCCACTTCGAACGAAAGTTTTACCATTTCATGATGGGAATGATTTGCTTCTCGCTCTATGCTTTTTTTGTAAATCGAGAAACGGCTATTTTATTGTTGGCTCTTATCGGTGGTCCCCTTGTCGTTTTAGATTTTCTTAGGCTTAAAAACCCAGAAATGAATGATGTAGCTTTGCGACTTTTTGGAAAGATCATGAGGCGGGAAGAGCTTCGAAGTGTCTCGGGTAATTCCTTTTTCGTCATTGGGCTGTTAGTGATCGTTGCTGTTTTCCCTAAGCCTATCGTTTTATTGAGTGTTCTTTATTTAGCGATCGGCGATCCTATCGCAGCTGTTGTTGGGAGCTTGTACGGACGACATAAATTGATTGGGAAGAAAAGTTTGGAAGGGGCTTTAGCGAATTGGCTTTGTACTTCTTTTGCTTCTTTTTTGATGGGTTTTGCCTACTTTGGATTTTCTGTAGAAAAGAGTTTTGTTTTAGCGGTTGTCGGTGGGAGCGCTAGTGTTTTGGCAGAGCTACTTCCAGCTCCTATTGATGACAATTTCACCATACCCGTAGCATCTGCGTTATTGCTATCGATTTTCTCCTCAGTTATTCCTTTCTTTTAAAATTTTGAATTCAATCTAGGTTAGGTTTAAAATTTTCCTTTCTTCAGGAGAATTTTATGATGCAACATGACTTAAAAGCGAAGGTTGAAAAAGTATCCCATCGGGTGTTCTCTGACCTTACAAAGCAAAATCGAGAAAAAATATTTAGTTTTCTGACATCTGAGAACCAAAAATTACAGGGAAGTTCTGCTTCTGAAGAGTACCCATCTGTTTTCAAGGGCGTTCCGGGTGGGGAGTCTCTGGTTATTCGAGACAGTGAACAGATTATTTCACATGTAGCTATTTTAGACCGAGAGTTTCAACACCCGTCAGTTCGGTTGAGGGTGGGGCTTATCGGCTCGGTTGTCACCCATTCTCAGTATCGTGGTCGCGGGTTAGCAACTGAGCTAATCCAACAAGCCTGCCTGGAGCTAAAAAAACGAGGCTGCCTCATTGCTCTTTTGTGGTCCGATCAGCCAGATTTCTATTTACCGCTCGGATTTTATCGCGCGGGGAGGGAACAAGATGTTCGCTTTTCTCCACAGATCAAAATGGGAACTACAGGCACCGTCAGACCCATGGACTTCATGAAAGATGCACATTTGATCTGGAGACTTTATCAGAAACAGAACTGTCGACTGGATCGTTCACTCGAGGAACAGAAAAAACTTCTAAAAATCCCGAATACAAGAGTTTTTGTGACTGAAAAAGATGGAAAACTCAGCTCTTATATAGCTATTAACAAAGGAGCTGATTTTACCGACTTTATTCATGAGTGGGCGGGTGATATTTACGAAGTTCAGAGAAACATAGCTTTTTGTCAGCGAGAATATTTTAAAGAAAATCCGCTAACGCTTATAGCGCCAGCGGAATATGATATTTCAGTTTTGAAACAATTGGCTGAAGAGAAATGGGATGGTGTGTTGGGTCTTATCAAAGTTTTAGATAAAAATGTTTTGTTGAGTACTTACATGAATTTTTTGAAAACTAAGAAAGTGGATCACGTGTGGTCCAAAGATAAAGATTCGATTCTTTTCTCCGATAGTGAGTTTTCCATCGTAACCGACAGCGATATTGTTCAGTTAGTTTTTGGGAATGAAACTAAAAACACTCATCCGACCTTGCCCATATTTTTTTGGGGCTTTGATTCGATTTAATTGCGCTGAGAGCTCTCAAATCTTTGGTAATTTTCCATCAAGATTCTTATCCTGTCACCGGTCTCACTGTTAAGTAACTTTACGGGTAGGGATTCATAAACGATCCAGTGCGTAAGGACAACTGAAACGTCGAGATAAGCCCACACAAGATTGGGATTTTTGGGGCTTTTAAAAAACATAATAAAGCCGGACATGTCCTTGACTGGGCTGTCTCCAACCTGAACAGTTGATAATTTTAAAATAAATCCGTTTTTGTCTTTAGATTCCGAAAAGTCGATTTGGAAAACTCTTTGTATAGGAATTTTTAGCGCGGGAAGGGATAAAACAACATCGAGTTCGAGCCTCGAGGGATTCGCCGCATTTGCTTTCATACTTGCAATTTGAATATAGAATTTTTCTCCTCCCCCACGGTCGTTGATATTGGGAAGAGCCCACGTTGGGTAATCAGGTATCTGTTTTGCTATTCTTTTTAAGAGGTTCCATTCAGCTTCGACAGCTACGAAAGATTCTAGTGAAATGGTGTTGTTTCCCATCCTTCGCACATGTCTCTCAAAATAATCAGAGGGTTGATTTTTAAGGACGGATTCTAGCTTTCGATAAATCTCAGTTGACGAGGGATCGGCATCTGAAAAAAGGGGGGACGATACAATTCCAAGAATTAAAATCAGAGCAAGCTTTAGGGTTTTTTGATGAACCATAATCCACGGCCAAGCAACCAAAATCCAATCCCTACAAAAACCACCCCATAGATTGGGAAACCGGATATATCGGGGCCTTTACCCAAAAAGAGTAGAGCAATACCAGTCGCAATTGTGGCGAAACTAGCTAACGCCGTGTAGAAAAAGTAATTGAAAGATTCAACGGCATGAGTGAGCTCTAATAACTCTTTGCTTTTAAACTCAAAAGCAAAATGATTGTGAGACCACACACGTAAAAATCGTTTTAGGAGTCTCGGGAATGTTTCTAAAGTGTCTTGAAGATCTCTGCCTAAAATAATGAGATCGTGGGTCAGGCGTTCTTTGCTGTACCGAGAGGATAAAACCTGCTTTGCTAACCGATTACCGAGTTGTAAAACATCGAAGTTAGGATCAAGCCTTTTTCCGAGACCATCAATAGTCATGATGGCTCTGAATAAAAGCATGAGTTCTCGTGGAACTTTCAAGTGATGTTGAGCTGCTATGCGAGTAGAGCGAAGCAGAAGTTTTCCTGCATTCACATCTCCCAAGGACATTCCAACATACGGAGATAAAGTGTCCATCAGATCTTTTTGTAAAACATTGATATCGGTTTCGCCAGTAGGCGAGCATAAAACGAGGTATTCCGAGGCAAGGCTTTCATAATCTTCATCGATAATGGCGATGAACATTGTGATTATTCCGTCTTTGACCCTTTTTCCTAAACGCCCCACAATTCCGAAATCGATAATACCTATTTTGCCATCGGGTAGGACAAAGAGGTTTCCCGGGTGGAGATCTCCATGAAATAGTCCATCATGCATCACCATGTGAAAAAAAGCATCAGCACCTATTTCAACAATAGATTTCGGCTCTATTCCAGCTTTTAAAATAGCTTCTCGGTCAGAGAATCGAATACCTTCGAATTGTTCGAGAACCAGTACTTTTGAGCTACTGCAAGATTCATAAACTTTTGGAATTCTTATTTTCTCAAGTTCTTTTAGATTTTGACTTATTTTTCTAATGTTGTTGGATTCAACGCGAAAATCTAATTCAAAAACAATCGAATGAAAAAATTCTTCGACCAAACCTACGGGGTTAAAAGGTTCAACTTCCGGAATGTATTTCTCAAGAAGAACTGCCAATCCCCTAAGAATCGAAATGTCATTTTGAATGATCTTGTCGATTCCGGGGCGTTGTACTTTGACGGCTACTTTTTCACCTGTTTTTAAAGTTGCAAAATGAACCTGCGCAATACTCGCAGCAGCCTTGGGATTAGTATCAAAGAAATCAAATACTGTATTGATAGGCGAACCCAACTCCGATTCCACCTGTTTTTGAATTTCGGTGTAGGGAACAAATGCGACATCGTCTTGAAGTTTTGAGAATTCGTCGACATAGGCCTCTGGAATAAGATCCGAACGAGTTGCTAGTAATTGCCCTAGTTTAACAAAAGTGGGGCCTAACTCTTCAAAACTACGTCGTAATCGCTCAGGAACAGGAAGGGCAGCAAATGAGGGATCAACCACCTCTTTTTCACCGAGGAATCTTGAGAGGTTCATGCGATGAAGTAGATCAATGAATCCGTGCTTTACGAGCACTCGAAGAATCTCGGTCACACGGCCCGCATTTTTGAAGGCCTGCGCCACATTTGTTGCTGTTGATATAACTTTCATTTTTTATCAGCTAACGAAAAAGTAATTTGCCCTTCTTCAACATCCACCGAAATAAGTTTCACTTCCATAGGGTCGCCGACAGTTAAAGTGGAGTGGCCAGGTCTTTTTCGAAAACACATATGGTCTTCGTCAAACTGATAAAATCCACCTAAAGCGTCAACTGGGAGAAACCCTTCCAAACTAAACTCAGGAATTTCCACAAAAATCCCTCTCTCAATAAGCCCTGAGATTGTGCCCGAAAAAGATTCCCCTAATCTAGGTTGCATGAACCAGCACTGTTTTCTTCGAGTTACAAAGCGTTCAGCTTCCATGGCTCGTCTCTCGCGTTCACTGGTCTTTTCGCCTAATTTCACAAAATCGACACCCTCAGTAAACTTATCGGAATGATAGTGTTTTAGGATAAACTCTTTTAGGGCGCGATGCACAATTAAGTCAGGATATCGACGGATTGGGGAAGTGAAGTGAGTGTAATCCATGAGAGCGAGTCCGAAATGGCCTTTAGGAGTGGGTTCGTAGCGGGCCTGTCTTTGACTTCTTAAAATGGCCTGATGCAGCGTGTGAGCCCCTTTTTTCCCATAAGTCTCGGTTAAAATTTTGGAGAAGGCTATGGGGGTGACCTCTTTGAGCATTTGAGCGAACCCCAATCGTTTGATCAGGGCATTGAGTTCGTCCACTCGCTCTAAATCCGGTGTTTCATGAACCCGGTAAAGAGAGCTTGCTTTGCCGACTCGTAACGCTTTAGCCACTTCGGAATTTGCAGCGATCATGAATTCTTCAATGAGCTTATGAGATTCGTGTCGAGGACGGCGAGAGATCTTCGCTGGAACTCCTTTTTCATCCAGTTCCATTTGGCACTCGGGGAGATCAAAATCCAGTACGCCTCGATCTTTTCGATTTTGTGTAAGTAGGTGGTAAAGCTCCAAAGCTAGGCTGAGTGGCTCTGAGAGTTCATTAAATTCCTCGACCTGTTTCGGTTCTTTTTCAAAGAAAGCGTGAAGTTGGTTGTAAGTGATACGACGAGCAGTTCTGATAATACCTTCATAAAATAAAGCGCTAGTGACTTTACCTTTCCGATCATAGTGAATTTCTGCGTTCAAAGTGAGTTTATCGGTTTGAGGCCTAAGGCTACAGAGATCATTTGATAGAATTTCAGGCAACATGGGGATGCAAGTGCCTGGCAAATAAACGCTTGTTGAGCGCTCAAAAGCTGAGTGGTCAAGGTCGGTCTTGGGACGTACAAAAAAACTTACATCCGCAATCGCAACATAAAGAATGTATCCGCCTTTTTCTCCGGGTTGCACCAAAATAGCATCATCAAAATCTTTCGCATCTTCTCCATCCACTGTTACAAAGGGCAGAGTTCGAAGGTCTTTTCGGTTGGGCGATGGGGATTTTAGCTCATTCAATCCCCAATCAACTGAGCGTTCTGCATCTCTTAAAACTTTGATAGAGAAATGATCTGGAATTCCATACTTGGCCAATGCTATTTTATTATCCATTTTGGGAGAGAGGTCTTTTCCTAACACCTCGGTAATCGTGACTACGGCTGGATTTCTTTGCGTGGGATATTCAACAATTTTTGCGAGAACCCATTGGTTAGACTCAATCTTGTAAGTCTCTCCAGCAGCGAGAAAGAGGTCTCCTGCACTTGTTTCGACGTAAGGATGTCTTCCTGACTTTTTGAAAACTCCCAAAACCTCTTTTTGGCTTCGCTCTAAAACTTGGGTGACTTCGGCTGCTATCCCTTTACCATCGTGATGTGTTTTATACTCAACGATATCACCATCCATTAAAAGTCGAGCTTGGTGTCGACTTACAAAAGCGTCTCGTTGTTTGGGATCTGAAGAAATCACAAAAGCAAAACCCTGAGGTTTCTTCTGAATTCTGCCCGTCAGAGTTCGTTTCGAATGTTTGAAAAAATGTTTACCGCCTCGAGAGCGATGTTTTTTTTTCTCAGGTTTTCTTGAAGATCGTCTTTGGTTTTTGCGGTGTCGCACATTACAAGTATCGCTTTCTCGGCCATACTTGTCATGAGTTAAATAAAGTTAAGGTTTACTGCTTTGATTTGAAAGGTGAGGGGAGTCTTTTTCCGAGACTTAAGGGGGGAGCTTTTTGATTGAAATTATCTCCGGAAGACAACCCAGTGCTGCTCAAACCTCTCTCAGACAGATTTTCATCATCGGGGAGAGACAGTGCAACATCAGCTTCGTTATTGAATACTTGATCTCGACCCATAACGCTGCTCTGAGGTGCCATTCTTGGGGCTGGCATGTAGTAGTTATTTCCAGGGTATCCCATCTGGGGTGCCATAGGAGGATACGAGTAGTTCGGATAAGCTGGGGCAACTGAAGATGGTTGTCTGCCGTCAGCTCTTCCATAATAACCATTAGCTTCAGGTTGAAATTTCAAAAGAGGAGTGACTTGAGCTCCCTTGGGATAACAAACAATAGTATCAGGTGTACCTGCAGCAGCTGCTCCGAAAGTGTTATCAATGCCTTCGGCAACATTAGTACCGGCTCTTCCCACTCCCTTTTCAAAACCTATGTTGGCTCTGACTTGAGCGTTAGCGGGGAAACAGAGGATGGCATCATCTCCTGGTTTTTCCATTTCAGTCCAATCTTTTCCAGATTTAGCTGGAACAGAAGATGGATGGCCGTGTTGTTCCGCAGGATGGGAAGGCTCAACTGCTACAGAAGCGGTCGATCGTTTTTGTACGACATTGGGACCCATGGCTCGGTCTGAATCTTTAGGAAAAACGTCCACGATAAGTCTGGGTGGATTTTGAAGCCAGAAAGCATCGACAATCGAACGAGATTGTTTCGTAAAAGTTCTTACTTCAAAACCTGCAGTTGTATCTGTGTTGATAGAAATGGGGCCAAAGTATTGGCTTTTCTTCGTATAGGCCTCATTAATTGAGGACTCAGGAATAGCGCCCACCAACGAAGCTTTACTAACATGAATAGTGGTCTCTTTTCCCAGATTGTCGGGAACTAAGCGAATAGTGGGGGATTCTTTGCTCCCACCTTTCGATGAAAATTCGAGCACGAGTCGCTCGAATCCGAGCTTCAAGTGGCGATTGAATCGGAACTTTTTAATTTGAAACTCGGCTTGAGGATCGCCTGAAGCAAATAAAGTGTTTAACGTTAAACAAACAAAAGGTATCCATTTTAAATTTCGCATAGACTTTTCACCCGTTAATTGTAGGTGTCCAAGATACTGTTCGGGCATTTGTGGTAAAATCTTAAGAAAATTTGCACATCCATCGACTAGGCGAGTTAAATGAAACTATTCCAGTCTAAAAAGTATATGTTGGTAGTTCTTGGGCTCATATGGGCCAGTGGCTGCTCATCCCCCGAAATTCCTACCCAAAAACAACCACAGATTCCAGGTGTGCTTGAGGAGGTCAATGAGGGAGCCAAATCGGGAAATTTGACTGATACTCCCGAAAATCCCCTGGTTACTAATGTTTCAGAAAAGTTAAAAAATTTAGGTTATGAGGCTCTAGGACTTCAATTTGAAAACGATGATACCCTCCTTTTATTAGGCAATGTTTTTGATTCTGCGCTGACTTATGATCGAAAGATTAAGATTATCTACACTGGTCTAGAAATGTCTTATGATTCCAAGCACCAATCTCTCACTATTGGCGGAACAAAAAATTTGGGAACCATTTTAAACTTTATCGATAAAAATATTCCCAAAAAAGAAACTTTCGAGCAATCCGATTCAACGACTGTCCCGGCCGATGTGACTCAGTCCTCTATGGAATCTGAGCCCCAAATTGAGCCATCCAAAAATAAATCCAAGCCCAAAAAAAAGAAATCACGGAAATCAAAGGCAAAAGCCAAAAGTATAGGTGTGAAACCCACGAAAAAAAATATGGTTCAACCTAAGAAACCTTCTCCAGTGACTCAACCAACTGTGACAACCGAACCACCAGGACCTTCTTCGGAGCCGATTCCAACCGACAGTCAACCGTTGATGCCAGAGCCTGAATCGAAACCCGATGAGGCTCCTGAAGTCATTCAGCCCAGCGAGTTGTAGTTTCTTTTCAATCAACCTGAAGAATCCTAAAATTTTTGCCGAAATAAATAGGTGTCTTGGAAACTTTTAAAAGATCTCATTTATTTTATTCCTGTAGGAATACCCAAAAAGTGGACTGAAATTACAGAAGTGGATCCTCAAAAACCCACTGTCATATTAGTTTCAGGGTTTGGGGCTTTGCCCTCTTCGCTCCGAATCATGCGAAAAAGACTGAAAAAAGATGGTTTCAATGTCGTGTTGCAAACTTTGAGTTTCCAGGAGTTTTTTGATTCGATTTCAGGTTTTGTCTGGGTGTCCGAGAAGTTGGCTCGTTTAGTCGATGAGCTCAGAGAATGTGTTGGGTCAGAGCAAAAAATATTTGTTGTAGCTCATTCGGCAGGAGGACTAGTTGCACGATATTATATCCAAAGCCTGAAAGGATACCATCACGTCAATGGATTGGTAACTTTGGCAACGCCCCATCGAGGGGTCTGGGTAGCTTCGTTGGGGTTTTTAACTCATTTAGTGATCAAAGCTAAATGTTTGTACGATATTCTCCCCGTCTCTTCGTTTGTAAAGAACTTGAATCGAGCTCAGTTCCCGAGCTCCATGGATTTACTTTCGCTTTACTCTACCGACGATGTGCTATGCCCGCCTAAAACAGCTCAGTTACCACCTCAAATTTATCTAAATGATAAAGTTAAGCAAACCCAGTTAGAGCGAATATCGCATATGGAGTTTTTGTTTAAAAAGCAACCGTACCAATTAGTAAGAGACTGGTTAAATACTCAGCTTGGTGTGAGGAATTTAACCGATGATGTCTTCTCCCCCATCCACTCCCAGCACATTGCCAGTCATCCATCTGGCTTCAGGAAGAACAAGTAGAGAGATAATTTCTGCAATGTCATGAGGAGTGGTTAATCGACCTCCCGGATTTCTTTGAAGAGCACTCTCAATCATTTGCTCGTTTCCAGGAATTTTTCTAAGAGCCGGAGTATCAGTGACTCCTGCACGAATTGCATTGACTGCGATGTTTTGTTTGCCGAGTTCTAGAGCTAGTTGGCGACAGTGGGACTCTAAAGCTGCTTTAGCTGCTGAGACAGCGCCGTATGTAGGCCACACTCGAGTTCCACCACTCGAAGTCATTGCAAAAATTCTTGAGCCCTCAGCTAAGAGTTTGTGGGTCAAGAGATCTTGAGTCCAGTACACCAAACTGTGAGCCATTACATCGAGAGTCATTTCCATTTGCTCTTGTGAAATCTGATCTTTCTCTTCTTTGGCTGTAAAGGGTTTAAGAGTTCCAAAAGCAAGAGAATGAACTAAACAGTGAACTCCGCCGGTAATATTTTTACTAAGTTCACCTAGGATTTCTTTACGTTTTTCCTTGTCTGCGGCATTGGCGTTGAAAAAAAGAGCTTTAACTCCGAGTTGCCTTATTTTTTGGGTAATCTCCTCAACGTGCGGCAGAGTACTTTTGCGGTCTAAGTGAACACCAACAATATTCATTCCAGTTTCGGCAAGTTTTAGAGAGATTGCCTCGCCAAATCCGCTTGAGGCTCCCAGTACTAGCGCCCATTTTCCTTTTACTGATGTCGTCACGTTTTTCTCCGTTCTTGTACTTACGATTTTTTCGGAAGCTTATCAGCTTCACCTGGTTTTTGCTCTGTCTTAATAAGTGTCTGTTTAAAAACATTTAATTTATTATAGTCTTCAATGGCTAGTTCAAAAGGATAAGGAACACTCGAGTTTCTCCCAAGAGCAAGATTTGGGGCAGATTTTATGAGCGACAAGCTTAGTGCCTCTTTTGCGTCTTGTGCAGTGTTTTCAAACAGTAGAATTGTGACACTTGAGGGGTCAGATGGAATACTTGTTTTTTTTGTCAGATATTTTTTTAGCTGAATATCCTGCAAGTTTGTAAGAAACGAATCAACTCGAGCAGAGTCAATTTTTGTTTGATCGCCATCCGAAAACTTCCAGTCAGAACCGTCTAATTTCGAAATTTCTACCGAACTACTTCCACGAACCCATCTGATTTTTTTTATCTCAAACCGATCAAAACTAGCGATCTGTTTGCTATGATAATGACTTGAGGGCAAATTGATTTTTTCTTCAACGGTTTTATCAACCTCCGAAATAGTGTCTCTGTTGTCTGTTCTGGCAAATAAACCCTGTTTCGTTTTTCCCAGAGTGAGATGAATGCGTTTTTTGTCTGCTTTTACAAAAGTGATCTTTGCAAAGGGTTTGTTTAAATTAAATTCAGCAAGGTTGTCAGTTGTCTCAGCTGCTATCTTACTCGCTTTGAGTTCAATCAGCGTATTGAGAGTTTTATTCCATTCGCCTGAGTCTGCAGGGAGGTTTTCTCTACTGAGAGTCCAATTTTCTTTTAAATTATTCCCCGTTCGGGTCAAAACGAGATTCTCTTTTCCATTTTGAATTTCAACTTCTAGTATTTCGTTGCGGCTCACAGCGACAACACTCTTGTCTCGAAGCGCAAAAAGATCTTTGTCGATAGCACTTTTTAACGTACGACTGGTTTTAAATACTTCATCTGATTGATTCGTTTTAGCGTAAAGACTGTAGGCAACGGGAGTATCATTCCCTATGGCAATTTCCTGACTGGGTGAAGTTGAATCTTTTTTTAGGGAGATTGTGACTTGTGGATCTTTGAGCCCGAATACGGAGAGATCAGAGGGTTTTTCATCTACTACGCGTTCTTGCTTAGCGGAGCATACCGATGACAAAAGAGAAGAAACTACAACACTGTCCGCTTTGGATTGAATCGGGGCCACAATGTACCAATCGGGGCCTGTTTTTTTAATTTCGATGCTGGGTGTTTTGGCACGGCTCAGCTTAAACTCGGTAACCTCATCAGCAACTAAAGTTACCAGTTTTTTGGTGTTGTCCTCTTTTTCTTTTAATTCTGGCTTATATCTACTTTCATACAGGACATACCAACCAACCAAGCCGATGAGGATCCCTAACATTGCCCATGTTGAAGTGAAATTTTTCTTCATACCCCACTCCCCCAAAACGTTCGGGTTAATTTAGATTTTAAAATTAAGTTCTATTCAATCATGTCAGATTCGGAATCTGAACCTTTGCTGACATAGCCAGCAGCGATTTCGCGAAGAGCAATGACAGCGGGTTTGTTTCGTGACCCAGCTACGAGCGGTCTAGAACCTTTAGTCATCTGTTTCACTCTTTTGGCGGCGATATGAATTAATTCGAAACGATTTGCAATTTTCTCTAAACAATCTTCTACAGTAATGCGTGCCACGTTTGAGCCTCCTACGAATCTTTTAAAACCTGATATGTTATGGAAATGATTCGGGAAGTCAACCGTAATCCTAGAATTACTCAATCTTTGGATGGGATTATATTAAGATGATGAATTTATTGCGTTTTTAAGAGTGTTTCTTTGAGCCCTTGAACAAAGGAGTTGGAAGTTAAGTTGGGTTTGGTGGGACTATAGATTTCATCGTACCGAGAAAAAAGACCTTCTATGAGGCTTTGCTGTTGTTCTGATAACGAGTTTTTAGCGGCTACTAGAAGTTGCTTTTTTGTAGGGTAGGATTGCGGTCTCATATTGAGCGAGTCTTTTTTCTCCTTTAAGAGTTCAGTGAACATAACGGTCGCTAGCTGAATAAACTTCACAGAGTCCCCTTCTTGATGAGCCTTTAAAGCACTATTCCAAGTTTCTTGGCGTCGAAATTGAGCAGACTCTCGAATCTGTAATATCTGTTCTTGCTTAAATCGAAACCAACGAAAAAGGAAGCAGCCCAACAAGACAAAAGCCTGTCCCCACCAGAGAAGCTTAGATTTTTCCAAAGGGGTTGAGGCGCTCCATTGGGGTTCGGGTTTGGGCACAGAAAATGTATTCAACTCTCCGCGATTGCGATCATGAGCTGGTAAAAATTTAAGTTCAGGAAGACGGAAGGTGAGATAAGCTTTTTTTGTGGGATCAAAAAACAGGAATTCCCCAAGTGGGAAGTTCTCAGGTGGACGAGATTTCAATAGAATCGAAAAGTAAAATTGTTTTTCGATAGGGCCAGAAGCTGACGAGGCCTGTGTTGAGGACCTTTGGGAAACAACCTCTGCATCCTGGGGAAGCTGAATAGGTAGTTCGTTAATCTCTGCAAAGTTTCCTTTGCCCTGAATCGTAATTCGAATTTCCAAAGGCTCATTGAGTCGATACTCAGCTTCAATTTGGGATTGTAGATTTGTAAACTCGCCGACTGCACCTTTAAATTGCAAGTTGCGGAAGGTGTCTGGAATAGGGGGGAGGCTCAGCATTTTCAACTGGGGTCCTTTGGACATCAAAAATTCAGGGGTGCTTTCAGTAGGAGTCAATCTTTGAAACCCCCCTCGTTTTTTTACGGAAATTTTCATGGGAAGAATTTCGCTGGTGCTTTTATCGATCATGCGATGAACTAGGTAACTTCCGACAACAGCTTGTTTCACGACTCCGAAGCGAGTGGGAACTGGAACTAGAGCCATAGCTCCCTGACGGAGAGAAAGGTTTTCACTCCAAAAACCCCTAAATTCTGGAAATTTGGCAACCTCGACTTCAACTAAATCATCGTCTCCTGTTAAAGTGAATTGGCAGAGTGCTTTATCCCCAACGAACAAAGGTTGGGTGCCGCAATCCATATTGAGCTCAAGAGCAAAACTGAGTTCAGAGCTCAAAAGATTGAAAATTAAAAAAAATATCGCGTAAATAAAGTGCATATTTACCAAGGTTTTAAGTTTTGAGATTGATTTTTTTTAGCTTTGTCCTCAGCTAACCGTTTCAAAATCTGTCGTTCTTCTTCGGAAATGTGGTCTAGCACTTTTTTTTTGGTCTGCTCGCTAAGTCCCTCATCTTTAAATTGTTGAGGACCTTTCGGATCTTGCCCTTGCCCCTCTTGCTCGCCCTTTCCTTCTCCAGACTCTTTGGGCATGGAGGGGCCCTTTTTTTTCTCCATTTGATCTTTAATTCTTTGGAGCAAAATAAGGTTGTCAGAGATTTTCTGGTTCGTTTCTTTTGCGAGTTTTTGGTCTGGTATTTGAGTGTCGTGAGATTGTTGATATGCCTGAACCGCTTGTTCCAATTCTCCCAATTTCAAATAAGTGTTTCCCAAGTTAAAAAGGGCCTTTTTTCGTACGGTAGGGTCAAGACTACTCAGCGTGCTTTTTTCTAACCAAGTTGCCGCTGATTTTAGCTCGCTTTTTTCGTAAGCTGCCACTCCAAGATTATAGAACTCAACAGCTTGAGTTTCATTGTTGATAGGTTCAGCTCCGTGAAGTTGGCTTGAAAGGATAATGGAAATCCAGAAAATTCTCACAGCGAATTCCCAGCGAGTGCATAGTAGCTCCCAAAACAGGAGGACAAAACTGAAGAGAAAACAAAAAGGATAAAATTCACGGGTTAGTTTAAATTGAGTTGAGAGTTTTCCAATTGTCAGAGATTGCTGAAGTCTCTTGGATAGTTTTGGTATTTCACTAAACTCATCTCTAAAAGAAGCACCTCCTGAAAGATTGGCAATTCGCTGGAGGGTTTCAAAGCTGGCAGCAGTCACAGCAGTTTTGCCAGTATTGTCCCTTAAGAACGATGTGCCACCAAATCGGTCTTCAATAGGTATGGGAACGGGTATTTTATCTCCAACACTTACAGTGAAAACAGGAATTGAAGCTGCTCTGTACATCAAGGGTGCATCGTCGGGCACAGAAACATGGCTTTCTCCATCTGAGATGAGAAGAACCTGGGGGGTAACCCAATCGCCGCCGCGAGCTTTTGCTATTTGCTCTGTTTTCTTAATTTGCTTTAGTAGATCATTAAGCATCGATCCTAGATCCGTACCTTGGCCTGTCGCAATGGAAGGTGATATTGAGTTAAGAAGATCTTTTGCGGCCTGAAGATCAGAGGATAACGGCATGAGCAGGTATCCATCGAGGGCGAAGGGGTAGAGCGCCACTTTAACTTGGCTCAGTTGATCAATGAGTCGTGAAGTGAAATCAACAGCAAACTGCATTCTTGAGGGCATCGCGTCTTTTGCTAACATGCTTTGGGAAATATCGATTGCGATGTAGAGGTTAGAGTGCTCGGATACTTGCGTTGTTACGGACTCTCCACCCTGAGGCCGCGAAAGGCCCAAAATACAGAAAAGAAGAGCAAATGAGTTGAGTAATGTTCTTCTCCACAAGAAGCTATCTCGAAGGTTCTTGTGTTTCCAAAGGCACCTTCCCATGTAGAGGGCGATAAAAAGTAAACCCCAAAAGGCCCAAATATTTTCAAATCTATATTCCATTGAGTCGCCGTTGTTGAAATCGGGTTTCTTGTAAGAACAATAAAGTGATCAGTAGCAAACAAGCTAATATTGCAGGAAATAAGAACGTTTCTTCCTTCTTTGACATAGGAAGTAACTTGATTTTTGTTTTTTCTAGTTGATCAATATCTTGCAAGATTCGATTGAGTGCGCCTGTATCGCGAGCCATGTACGATCTTCCGCCCGTAATTGAGGCTATTTGTTTAAGTAACTCTGGATTTAAATATGAGGGGATCTGTGCCACAAGTTGAGTCTTTGTGCCACTTGAATCATACGCATAAATCGGCACGAGTACTCGATCATTTTGCCCAATACCGATACTGTAAACTTTAATACCCTCTTGACGAGCTAGATGAGCTGCGGTGATTGGGTTTATCGCACCGACATTGCTATCTCCATCTGTTAAAAGTATCAATATTCTGGTTTTTGATTCTGAGTTTCTTAATCTTGCGATACCGTTAGCCATTCCGTTACCAATGGCAGTTCCTTGTTTCAGCTCGCGGAGTTTTACATCTTCCACTTGGGCCAGTAGAAAATCGAAATCGCGTGTTAGTGGGCTTTTTAAAATAGACTCCCCTCCGAAAATTACAAGGCCGATTCTGTCATCAGGCCGATGAGAGACGAAGTCTTTTATTACCGACTTCGCGGCTTGTATTCTTGACGGGATGAGGTCTGTAGCATCCATGCTTTCAGATACATCAAGCACGAATACAATATCGACACCTTGGGTCCATTTTTGTACCCAAGACTTAAGAACCATGGGTCTTGCCACACAAAACGCTAGCAGAGCGAATACAACCAGATTCGACAGAAGCATAATTCTAAAAATAAACCGGGTTCGACGGTGGTGCTTTTTGAACAGGTCGTGGCTGAAAGTGAATGAGAGCTGTTTTTGATTGCTTGGATTTCGTTTTTTAAAAAGAAAGAAAATTACTGCCATGGATGGCATCAAAAATAACCAAAGGTAATTGGGCTCCATCAATTGCCACATAAGAATAGGTGACTTTCTGTTTCTGAAATGAATTTTGTAATAAGATCCGATATGGCTATCTTCTGGTTTTTTACAGGTTGAAATTTGAACCAGTCTGATTCCTGAAGACAGGGGATTAACTTGTGAATCTCGGAATCAGTCTTGATAGCTTTTTGCATTTCGCTTGTCGTCCAACATCTTGCAGGCCCGAGTTCAGACTTTTCGCAGAAACCCTTGATCATGTGACTCCAATCATCGACAAGTTGAGGGTTTGTTGGATCGTCGCGAAGTTTTCTTTTAAGTTCTTCAATTTGTCTTCTTAGCCATTTCAAAGGATCTTCCTTCGGGGGAGGGGGAGCTGGCCTGTGTTGTAAACGTTTTCTTGGGGAAATCCTTTTGAACCATCTGATGAGAGAGTAAGCCACAGCACCTACAACCAAAAGACTTAGAAAATAGCGAGCCCATTTCAGCCATGGAAACGGAACAGTGAGGGTTGAAAAAGACTCTCGTAATTCATTATCTTGTGGTTCTCGGAGAGTTAGAACTTCAAGAAAGCTGGCTTCGGTTGAAAAGGAGTTGCTCTCAGTTTTAATTTCAATTGGGGGTAACTTTATTTTTTCGGTGTTGTAGCCAGTGATTTCATATTTAAGCTCCAAACAGCAGGAGTTTCTCTGTGAGCTTTTTTCAAGCACATGAAGAGATGATTGCTCAAAAAGCAATCGGTCGTTGACTTGTACTGAAGCCTCAGTTTCTTCCTTTTCTAAAGGCACACTAACGCGAAGAACGGCATGGTTGCCGGGTTGAATTTGTTGAGGCGAGATCGAGTAGGTAAAAGGTTCTTTACCTAACAGCGAGCTGCTTAGAAGCCCCAAGAGACTTAAAGTGAAGAACCACTCTTTGTAGATAATCATCTTGTATACTCAGGGGAAGATAATGCGATCCTGTTTCTCGAGCAGTTTGCTCAAGAGCCATTGAAAGTTGTGTAAAACGGTTTAGTAGATCATAGCGTAATTGCTGAGAATTGCCGTCAACTAGAAAAAAATCACCTGTTTCGGGATCGCAACCCTCATAGACGCCTTTTAAGAACGAGCCGCGTTCGGCATCGTCATAGCAATGAACCAAAACACACTCATGTTTGGTTGAAAGCGATTTAAGCTCGTCTTGGAAAGGAGGTAATAAAAAGTCTGAGACGATAAATATGAGGGATGGAGTTTTTAAAAAACGAGCGAGATATTTTATGGCTGGTTTAATATCACTTTTTTTTCCTTGAAGTTCTTGGGATTGAATTTTTGAGATGGCCTGAAAAACATGGGATCTTGATTTTTTCGGTGGAAAATATTGCAAGGGCTCATTACTAAAAAGGAGGGTTCCAAAGTTGTCATTGTTTTTAGATGCCGCTAATCCCAAAAGAGCTACGAGTTCCTCATACATGGCAATTCTAAGTTTGTTGGAAATGCCAAACAATGAAGAGCCGGAGACATCCACCAAAACCACAATATTCTGCTCACGGTCCTCCTCGTAAGTTTTCAAGGTGGGAGTTCCAGTCCTCGCTGTCACTTGCCAGCTCATATGCCTGATATCGTCACCGAATTGGTAAGGACGAAAATCTTTAAATTGCATACCACTCCCCTGAAAGGGGCTAGTGTAGTGGCCGGAAAGTAGAGCTGACAGTCGTCTTAAGCTTTTGAGCTCAAGTTGGTCTGCAGCTCTTAAAAGCGCTTCGCTAAAATTAATCATATTAGGGGACGTTAACAGTTTCCAGTAGTTGGTAGATCACATCGTCTGTCGAGAAACCTCTGGCTTCTGCATCAAAATTGAGAATAATTCGGTGTCTTAAAATATCCAACGCAATCGCTTTGACATCGTCGGGAGTCACAAAACTTCGTTGTTCAAAAAGAGCATTTACTCGAGCGGCTCGAATTAAGAAAAGTGTTGCTCTCGGTGAGGCACCGATGTGAATGAGTGAACGAAGTTTCTCAAGCGATTTTGCGTCTGCCTCTTCGCCCGAAATAAACTCTTGCTTTCTCGTGGAGAGTACTAGGCGAAGTACATAATTTTTGATCCGGTCATCAACATAAATTTTTTCAACTCGGTCGCGAATTTCTAAAATTCCTTGAGTAGAGAAGACTTTAAAGGTTTCTGGCGAACTTTGATTGGCCATACGCTCTAAGATAATTCGCTCCTCATTTCTGTTGGGATATCCGATTTTGAGTTTGAACATAAATCTGTCTAATTGTGCTTCAGGAAGATGATAAGTTCCTTCTTGTTCAATAGGATTTTGAGTAGCAAGTACGAGGAAGGGTTCAGCTAATTTGTAAGATTGGTCACCCAAAGTTACTTGTTTTTCAGCCATGGCTTCGAGCAGAGCGCTCTGAACTTTGGCTGGAGCACGATTGATCTCATCAGCTAACACTAGGTTTGCGAAGATAGGCCCTTTCTTAGGAGTGAAATCACTAGTCGCTTCGTGATAAACCATGGTTCCTATCAGATCGGATGGAAGCAAATCAGGAGTGAACTGAATCCTTTGAAACTTGGCATCGAGTACTCTGGCTAAAGTCCTGACAGCCAGAGTTTTTGCTAAACCAGGTAAACCCTCAAGGAGAATGTGACCGCCTGTAATAACCCCAGATAGCAGAGCGCGATTCATAGCCTCTTGTCCAACGATTACCTTTCCCATTTCATCTAAGATCAAGGCCAAGGTTTTAGAGTCTTCGGTCAGTTGTGCACAAATTTCGGGTGAGGGTGCAATAGCACTCAAAGAGTTTTCCACCATGATTTTTCCTTAAGAATGTAATTGGGTTGAAACTAGGGGATATGAGAGAATCTATACACTTCATTATATCTCAAAGGGAGCTTTGCTGCAGATGCCCATTGTAACCTTTTTTCCATCCCAAAAAACAATTCAAGTGCCCTCGGGAACCCTTCTCTTCGATGCAGCAAAAATGGCTGGTTTACCCGTTGCGTCTTCTTGTGGCGCAGATAATATCTGCGGTAAATGTAATATGCAGGTATTAAGCGGTGCAGAAAACCTCTCAAACCAGGAGCCAACCGAAATAAGTTTGTTGCAGAGAGACAAAAACTCAACAGCCGATAGGATCAGCTGTATGACCCAAGTTCTTGGAGATTGCGTCGTGACGACTCGGTACTGGTAAATCAAGTTAGATGAAGAGCTTTTTCTAAAATCTCTGCCGAGCGCTTAGGACCAATCGCTAAAAGAAAACTGGCAAGCTTAGGACCGTTGGGTTTATTCACCAAGATACGATAAACGTCTTGGAAAAAGAGTTTGGGCTCCACTTGATTTCGTTTCATGATTTCAAAAGTTCGGCTGGCAAGTTCGTCTTCGGAAAGATGTTCCGTACCATCCTCTTTTAAAACTTGAATCAATTCTTTCAAAGGGTGAGGCAGAGTAGGTTTGTGAGAAGGGACAGTTTGTAGTTTGAATTTGAACTCTTCTGGAGCAAATTCAGAAATCCACTTCCAAGCCCTCTTGGCTCTTGAATAAAAGCGAGCTTCATCCTCTGTATTTTTAATTTGATTAAGATAAAACTCGCGAGCTTTATCTATGTCTCCTTGGTGAATTTGCAGAATGTTGCACAAATGCCGAAATGTAAATTGAGCTGGCATCGACTGGTAGTCTCTCGGAAACACCCTGTCTACACACGAGAATTCATAGATTCTTCGTTCATACCGAATCTTTTTTTCCTCACCTTCTTCGGTACCGAATGCAAATCTTTCGCAACGATCAAAGTCATCATAAGCTTTGATGACATCAAGGTCGAAGGCTATGGCAAAATCGAGATTTGGTTTTCGGCTTGCAAAAATCCATCGAATGATTGCCGGTTCGTAGATGCTTAAAGTTTCATCTACTGTGAGTAAATTTCCCGAGGAGGAGGAAAGTTTGGCTCCGGCTCCCTTTGCAATAACAAAGTCATACTGGACATAAGTCGGGGGGTCTCTCTTCCAAACTTCTCTGACAATTTCAACTCCGGTGTCGTAGGAACCACCTTGGGAAGAGTGGTCTTTTCCCCCGGGTTCAAAATCTACCCCTTCGTGAGCCCATCTCATGGGCCAGTCCACGCGCCACAAAAGTTTGACTCCACCCTCTTTATCCATGTCGATGGTGTCATCTTTTTTACAGAATTTGCAATGGTAAGTGAAAACAGTGTCGCTATTGCGTTGAATGAGCTCAGTGGTGTCTTTTGCACATGTTTTACAAAAAATGCTGAGGCAGGTCCAGTTTTCTGGTAGTGGTTCTGTTCTGCTTTTGTTGAGAATTGCAATAATTTCTTTTTCTTTGGCAAGAGCCTGTTTGATTCCTGTGATGTATTTTCCAGAGCGATAAGGGACGTTTTGATAGATGTAGTCTGGTTTTATTCCTAGTTGCGAGATCTCTGCTTCAAATCTTTTTTCAAAGTGTGCTGCATAAGAGGGAAATTGGCCGAACGGATCGGGCACTTCAGAAATCGGTTTTCTTAGGTGTTTCTCAAGAGTTTCTTTATTGGGTAGGTTGGCTGGGACTTTTCTGAAAGCATCGTAATCATCCCAACTGTAAAGAAATCTTACGTTTTTTCCACGATCTAACAAAGCCCTAACAACGAAATCTACAGTGATCGCTTCTCGAAAATTTCCAATATGCACGACGCCACTGGGTGAAATACCCGAAGCGCAGACAAATTTCTCTTTTTGAGGATGCTTTTCAATAAGATCTTCAGCTACATGGTCTGCCCAGTGGATATTTGGAATTTCCTCAACAGACTTAGGCTTTTTATTAGACTCTGCCATAAAAGTTTCTATACCACTTCTTGTCTTTCTTAGCCATTTCATTGAGAATGTAAGAGGTTAAAATTTATGAAATGGCTTTTTTTCTGCATTCTCACAATTATTGGGGCTTATTTTTACTGGCGTTATTCGGGAACTGTTCAAAAAAATCAGCCTGAAGCTAGCTCGGCAGGCAAACCCACTCAGTCGGACGATTTGTCTACTGGAGGGGCTCTTGAGTCAAATCCCAATGTTTCGCCCGAGAATTCCTTGAGACAAGGTGAGCCATTTAACCCATCAAATCCTAACAATTCCGGAGAAATGGGTTCCTCTAAAAACTCCTACGGTGATAGCCCTCCCTTGACGGTTCCGCAGGAATACATGGCTCAACCCCCTAATAATTTTGGTCAGGGTTTTTCAGAACCCCCTAATTCAGAGCAGCCTCTTGAGCCACCCCCTCCGCCACCTCAAGGATTCCCTCAAGACAATGATTCCTTCGATTCCGTTCCCCCCGCATTTGGAGGGGGAGGGTTCGAACCCCCACCGCAGATAGAGGACCCGAACGGAGGATTTGTTCCTCCGCCTCCGCCAATAGATGACCCGAATGGGGGCTTTGTTCCACCCCCCCCGCCTATGGACGAAGGGGAGTATTAGCAACACATGAAAATCGTTCGCTCGATTGCTTGGCGTTTTATGATGAAAGGAACTGAAAAAGGTCACTTTAGTTTACTGACCCTTTTTTCCTGGCTAGCCATAGGGGTGGGGATAGCAGCGATGTGTGGGTTGTTGTCGGTCATGTATGGTTTTGAGAGTTCACTCAAAAGTAAAGTATTAAATGCTTACCCGCACATCATTGTGAGTCCCGCGGAGGGGGGTAATTCTATTGAAGATGATCCCCAAGTTTTAAAAAAAATATCGACGCACCGAAGAGTTACTAGAACGGTTCCGTTTATTGAAAGAGAGATGATCCTACAGAGCCGAACCCGTTCTTTGGGGGGAGTGATTTGGGGGCTCACACTTAAGGATTTTGATCGAGTACAAAAAGGTATTGTTGAAGGTGAAATCCCTAGGGAAAACTCAGAGGTTCCCGAAGTGGTTTTAGGCAGGGAATTGGCCCACCGACTGAATCTGAATATCGGAGAAAAAGTTAAAGTGATTTCGCCTACGACTAAAGTGGGCTTGATGGGTTCAGTTCCAAAATCTGAAACCTTCAAAGTTTCCGGATTTTATGTGTCGGGCCATTACGAATTTGATGAACAGTATCTTTACATGCTCAAAGAAGATGCTCAGGATCTTTTGGGCTGGAATAAAAAAATTTCGGGATACCATCTTTGGACTTCGCAAATGGATGATGCCGATAGTGTCCAGATGAGCTTATCTTTGGTTTTAAGTTCAGATCTCAAAGCAGAGAGTTGGTCCGTGTTCAATGCGGCTCTATTTCAATCCTTAAAATTAGAGCAATATTGTATGAGTACGATCCTAAGTTTTGCGATTTTGATTGCGATCATGAATATCGTGATCACATTAATGATGCATGTAACTCACAAGCGAAAAAATATCGGAATTTTGAGAGCTCTTGGGGCTTCGAAAGCCCAAATTCAGAGTATTTTTGTTTGGCAAGGCACATGGATGGGAATTGTTGGTCTCTCTCTCGGAGCGGTTTTGACTCTTTTGTTTATCATTTATGTGAAATATCTTTCCAAATATCAGCTGCCGGAAATTTATTATGATCGAACGATACCCATAGATATTCGTCCGATATCTTTTTTAGTGATTTTTATCTCTGCTGTTGGGTTTATTTATCTCGCCACATTATTTCCAGCTAAAAAGGCAGCCAAGCTTGATCCTATCGAAGCTATTCGAGAATAAGTTATCCAAGTTTTTTCAAGATTTTGTCCTGCAGACGAAACATCTTTTTCTCTTCTTCTTCGCTGATTTCATGATCATAGCCGAATAAATGAAGCACCCCATGGATAGTTAGTCTACTGAGTTCTTCTCGAATTGTAACTTTATCCTCTCTTGCTTGTTTTTTTGCGACTTGCCAGCAAATAAGGACATCTCCTAGGTCGGATTTCACCGCAGGAAAAAAATCAGGGCTCGTTTCCATTCTAGAAAATGAAAGTACATCGGTAGGTTTGTTCTTTTTTCTGTATTTAAAATTAAGATTCTGTATTTTTTTAGAACTAACAACAGCAATCGTAATATTTCCCTCCGATACCCGCTTGATCTTTTTTAATAAAATCCTCTTTGGGATTGAATCCAGCGTTTTTAAAGCCGCTCTTTTCAGCTGAGTTTTTAAACGAGGAGAAAAACCCTGAGGACTTAAAACCGTGATATTAATTCTTGCCGCCATCGCTATTTTTTCTCAAAGTGTTTTAGGCCGGAATGAGCATGAGAATGTGCATGGGAATGAGAATGTGACGGTGTGTTGGTGGTCGATTGGGTGTGGGACTGAGCCTGCGCTTTAGAGGAGGTTGCAGATTTTTGACCGGGATATTCTATTCTGTGATGATGCAAAGATACTAGGGTACGAGTGAAGTGGGTTTCGATCAATTGAAGGTCTTTAAAAGTTAATTCACAATTGGCAAATTGCTCCTCGAGAAATCGTTTTGTAATAATATGGTGAACCATGGCTTGTATTTTGCCTGGAGTTGGATCAGCAATGCTTCTCGTCGCTGCTTCACAAGCATCAGCTAGCATCACAATACCTGCTTCTCTCGTTTGAGGTTTCGGACCCGGATATCGGAAGTGATTTTCGTCGACGGGACCGGTCGAGGCATCTTCAGATTCTTTTGCTTTGTTGAAGAAGTAGGATGCTAGAGTCGTTCCGTGATGTTGTTCGATAATACCGATGACCTTACTCCCAAGTCGATAATCTCTGCCCATTTTGACCCCATTTTTTACATGGGAGAAAAGAATTTTGGCAGACATGCTAGGTTGAAGATGGTCGTGAGGATTGTTCCCCGGACTTTGGTTCTCAATAAAGTAGAGTGGTTTATTCATCTTGCCGATATCGTGGTAATAGGCCGAGACTCGGGCTAAGAGACCATTTGCACCAATTTGATCAGCAGCAATTTCGGCTAAACTTCCAACAATGACCGAGTGATGGTAGGTTCCGGGTGCTTTCATCATTAAAGAGTGAAGAAGGGGATGATGGAAATTGGCGAGCTCCATCAATTTTAAGCTGGTAGTGTAACTAAAGATGCTCTCAAAAAAGGGTGTTACGAAATTTGTAAGCCCCGTTGAAAAAATACCAGACAAAAAAGCGAAGAAAGAAACAGCTAGAATTGAAATCCAAGGGGTTTCTTTGAAGCCTAGAGCCTGGACAGTTCCAAATGCAAGCACAGTGACCGCCCCGATGAATCCGCTCCATGCACCGCACTTGAAAAGATCGGCCCGACTTCGACAGTCTCCTACTGTGTAGACAGCTGATGCTGTTGTTACGAAAGTAAATACGGCGTAGATAAAAGCCTGATCTAAAAAAACGCAACCAAGCGCAGTAATAGCGATAGCAAAAGCATAGGAGGCTGTTCGTCCGATCATCAGTTGCAATAGGATTCCCCCGGCCGCTACAGGAATTAAAAAATCAGTGAGTTGTCCAAAACCATAATTTGAAAAAATAACCTGAAGCCATTGAGAGCCATATTTAAGTCCCAGCACTGTTACAGTAGTGACTGTAAGAAACAGCCAAATATCTTTGAAAGGCAGACTCCAGAATCGGTGATAGCCAAGGTGGAGTGAGAAAAGAATATAGAAAAAAGCAAACAAGAGAAGTGCCGTCAGCACAAAGCGTTTTATAATAGCTAGTGGAGAAGTGAGTTCTTTCAAAGATGCAATCAATTGTAGGTGTTGTTCGGTCAACTTCTCTCCGCGGTGGATCAAAACATCTCCTTTTCTAATCTTAATAACAGGCTGTTTGGATGCTTGGAGATACTGATTGATTCGCTGTTCGGTTTCGACTTGATTGAACGACAGGTTGGCTGGAATGAGATAGTCGATGATTTCAACCATGACTCGAGGGTTGTAGAGTTGTTTGTCCTTAATAATGGAAGGATACCGGCTGAGTACTTCCCGCGCCTGGTCTAAACTCCAAATTCTAGAAACGTCAGTGATCAAAGTTTCTCTTAATCCGCCGTGATACTGCCTCATTGTGATTCCCGTCGCGTAATAGGAGAAAAAGACATCAATGTTTGAGATGTATCTGGCTTTTAAGAAATCCGTTAACTTAAAAAACGTATCCTCCACTCGGTTGTTGAAGCGGTTTTCATGAAGATAGAGAAGATCTCGAGGTCGCAGTGTTTGCCCTGTGTAGTCGAAAACTTTTTTCGAGAGGCGGTCTAGAACTGCGGAGCCTCTTAGGTTTTGCTTAGGATCTGAGTAAAACTCTTTTCGAATATTTTTAAATGCGACTTTCCATTTGGTAAGCCATTGAGGGATTGTATTTTCATCATAGTCAAAAATGGGAGGAACTCTTTGGGCCAGAGTCTCTTTTTGTTGTGAATCCCTTTCAAAGGGTTCTATATCAGCAGTCAGAGGCGAAATGACATCTTCATTAGCGATTTCGCCCATTGCTGAATAAAGGTAGGATACTGCATTTTCCGAAGGAAAATAAAACACAGTACAAAGTACAAGAGAGAGAATGATGGTGTATCCAATTCGAGCGAGTTTCTGCCGTCGCAGTATGGTACTTTCGCTCGCAAACTCAGAGGTCGGTTTACCTTCAAATACTTTTGAAAATACGGAAAAGCGATCTTCAATCTGAGTAGCTATACTCTTAAATTTTCCCCTCAGTTTTGACAGAAAATAGCTCCTGGAGAATTCACACTTCTTCAAGATTCGTATCGGTAAGTAGAGGAAAAAACAGGAGTCCCTTTAATTGTGCTGCGCGCAAGTGCTTTGGAGAGACAAAAAAAGACCCAACCCGAAGAAGTCTTCGAAATTGGGTCTTTGTACTACAAAGTGCTTAAAGCTTACTTGGTAGCTGGAGCTGGAGTGGTTTCTTCAGCTTTTGGAGCTAAAACTTCTTCAGCTTTTTTTTCTACAGCTTCAACTTTTTGCTCAACAGCTTTTTTTGCTTTTTTCATTTTTTTAGTAACTTTTTCTTCAGCTTTTTTCACATCAGCTTTTACTGCTTCAGCTGCTTGTTCTACTTTTTCAGTAACTGGAGCAGCTTGTGTAGTTTCAGCATTTGCTTGTGGAGCTTTGTGCTCGTTAGCGAAGGATAGTCCTGCAACTAGGGTTAGCATGCTGATAGCAGAGATTAAAGTTTTCATGAAAATAACTCCTTTAATAATTGGGCTTTAGAGTCGAGAAATTTCAACTCATCCACCCAGGTTAAGTTAAGGACTTGTTTTAAACCTCGATTTTAGGATTGGCAACTCTCAGAAATTGAAAGCGCGACTTGTTGCGGCATTAAGTGAGTCCGCTGCCTAGATCGTGTTGGCGAATGACTTCGTAAAGAACGATGGCTGCACTTTGAGCAAGATTGAGGCTTCTTACGATCGAAGTTCTCATGGGGATTTTATATAACTTGTCTGCATAAGTTTTGTGGATTTCGGGGGGTAATCCTTTGGTCTCGCTTCCAAAAACGAGATAGGTGGGGGTCTCATACCGATGAGTTGTGTAATGCATGGTTGCAAATTTTGTGTATAAAGTCAGGTGTTTAGGCTCTTCTTTGGCTACAAAAGCCTCCCAAGATTCATGATGGTTAACGTCCACAAAGGGCCAATAATCTAGACCGGCTCTTTTCAAAGAAGCATCATCGACTTGAAAACCTAGAGGGTGGATGAGGTGCAGTGATGCCCCAGTGCAGGCACACAGGCGCGCGATCGACCCCGTATTTTGGGGAATGACTGGCTGATACAGGACAATGTTAAGGCTATTTTTCTCCTTCATTTTCACTCTTCTACTTGAGCTCTGGCCATTCTGCTACTAGAATCGCCGCCATGCAGCGCTCACTTCACATAAAGACTTTCGGTTGTCAAATGAACGTCTATGACTCCGATCGAATGCAAGCCATTCTCAATGCGAAAGGTTTTCGCTCAGAAGCCGAACTTCGAAAAGCTGATGTTATTTTAATCAATACCTGCAGCATTCGGGACAAGTCCGAGCAAAAAGTTTTAAGTCTCTTAGGTGAGTTAAAAGGGCTAAAACAGAAAGACCCTAAAAAAGTGATAGCGGTTTCAGGATGTGTCGGTCAGAGGATGGGCAGAACCCTTCTTCAAAGAGTTCCGCATCTAGATTTAGTCTTAGGCCCTGATGCTATTGATCGTGTAGGCGACCTCATCGAAAATGTTGTGAATCGAGGAGAGCGGCTCGTTGAAGCAAAGTTTGATGAGGATGGCAGAAGTTATTCTCAACCCTGTGTTGTAAATCGTGCAAAACCCTCTGAGTTTTTAACTATTATGAAAGGGTGCGATCATTTTTGCACTTACTGTATTGTTCCTTTTGTTCGCGGACGTGAAAAAAGTCGAAGTGTCGATGAAATTATAACCGACGTTAAAAATCTGGTTTCAAAAGGAACTAAAGAAGTCACTTTCCTTGGGCAAAATATTAATACTTACGGCAAAGGCACTGGACAAAAATTATCTCAATTGATTGAAGCTGCAAATGAAGTCGAAGGACTTGAAAGAATCCGCTATGTCACTTCTCATCCTAGGGATTTGGGTGAGGATCTGATCAATCAATTTGGCTCTATTTCCAAACTCTGTCCAGCTTTGCATTTACCTTTTCAGGCGGGTAGTGACCGTATTTTGAAAGCTATGTCGCGACTTTATACACAAGAGTTGTATCTCAAAAAGGTTGAGCTTTTACGTAAAGCTTGTCCGGATATAGCGCTTTCGACAGACGTGATTGTAGGGTTCCCAGGTGAGACTGAAAAAGATTTTGAAGAGACTTTAAAGGTTCTAGCCAATGTTAAGTTTTCGAGTGCATTCATGTTTAAATATTCTCCTCGTCCTGGAACTAAAGCAGCTGATTTTGGAGATGAGGTTCCTGAAATTGTGAAAGAGGAGAGATTAGCGCGCGCTCAGCAAGTTGTGTATTCGCAGATTGAAAAAGAAAATCTGAAATATCGAAATACAGTCGTCTCGGTTCTCGTTGAGTCCATGGATAAGAAAAAGAAATTCTTTTCCGGAAGGACTCCTCACAGTAAGCTAGTCCATGTCATGAATGTGGGAGACGCTTCAGTTGGTAAAATAATCGACGTCGAGATTACTGATACAAATGTCAGCTGTTTGAAAGGATTCTATGTCGGAGCACCTAAAACCAACATCCAGTTTAATTCTTTCGAACGAGGAATTGAAAGCAGCTTTTCCGCATCGCTATCGCCAACCCTGCATTGATCCTTCAGTTTATGTTGCCCCAGGGAGCCACATACTGGGTGACGTTACTATCGGTAAATTAAGCAGCGTTTGGTTCAACTGTGTGCTTCGGGGTGATGTCAATTACATAAAAATCGGTGAGAAGACCAATATTCAAGACATGACTCTTATTCACGAGTCGTACAAAAAAAGTCCTACGATTATTGGAAGCTCTGTGACAGTCGGGCATTCTGTCGTATTACATGCCTGCACAGTGGGAGATTTTAGTTTGATTGGAATGGGCAGTATCGTTTTGGATGATGCTGAGCTTGGCGATTATGTTTTATTGGGAGCGGGAAGTTTGGTCACCCAAGGAACAAAAATCCCACCTAGAAGTAAAGCATTTGGGCGCCCGGCTAAAATAGTTGGAACTTTGACCGACGAGGAAATTAAGTTTCTTTCTTCAAGTGCGGATCATTACGTTCGATTAAGCCGAACGTATCTATCTTCCACTGGCTCCTTTTAAGTTTCAGGGTCACTACCCCTATGCAGCAAAAAACAAAACAAACGGGTGGCAAGATCCGCAAACTTGTTACGGTACCTACGAAATAAACGATAAGCCCTACAAACAAAGGTATGAAACATTGCCGACATCTTAACTTCAAGACCTCATGAATAGGGATGTTGTGTTGAAAAGCTGGAAAGAGATTAAACAAACTAAAAGGTGATAAGAAAAGTCCGGCCAGAACTCCATCGAAAAGAGCTGCTTTCATAATGGGATTAGGCGATGTTTGCATCATGTCAGAAAGCAAAACGAAGAAAGGCGACGCAAGTCCCCCAGTTAAAAAGCTGATCACAAAACCTGAAAGTAAGTTGAAAGGAACAACTGTTGTTGGATGTTTTCTAGGGTCGCAGATAGCGATCACCAAGTCCAGAACTCCAATTTTCGAACTGAACGCAGCTGTAAAGGCAGAAATTAACAACGCAAAAAGAGGACCTCTCCATCTTTGAGAAATAGCTCGCCAAGACTCAAGCTTGAATCGACTAAATTCGACTAGCAAAAAAGCGAGCGCGATTCGAGTCAAAGTTGGAATGTTTTTGCTTTCCGGAAGTAAAAAGGACACCGTTTCAATGAACAAGACTACAAAGAAATATCTTTTGAAGTGTTTGATCTGCCAAATAATGGGTTGTCGACTGGGAATTTTAGGAATGAGAGTTGAAAACAGATAAAAAATGATCGCAAAAGAAAAATATCGTGGGGTCAAAAAAGTTGTAAAAAATGAATAAACATTTGAAAAATCGAGGCCCAAAAAGAAAAGGCTTAGGGTAATGATGATCATTTGTGAATTGAAAAACAAATTAAGATTTTTGATTTGGTGACCGAGGGGGAAAATCAGCGGACCTAATAACGTGTATAACAACGGATTCCAGATTCCAACGATGTTTGAAATAAAAGTATTTAACAGGGCCTCTAATTTAGTTGTCGCCATCCGAGCCTGTATTCGGTCGGAGACATTTTTTAAGGCCAGCCAAAGTGAGAATAGAAGAAGCCCTAAAAAAAGTCGGTCGGTTGTGAAAATATCTACCAACGTTTTAGGAACCAGATTTAAAAACTGAATAAGGCTCAGTCCACTTAAAAACAGGAAATAGGCCAACAAGTGTAGAAGCGATCCGTTTTTCGAATGGTTGAAAGGGATCATGAACATAAAAACAAGAAGAGGCAAAAGACTCAATGGCAAAGGGAATTCTGTTGAATACTGTGCGCTTACGAAGGAAGAAGGGGAGCCAGATTTGAATATTTCAAATCCCAAAGTCCATTGAGCAAAAAGATAAAAGCGGGTTGAATGGTTTTCTTGAGCTTTCAAAACACAGGAGGTTTGGTTCTTAGAGTCTGTAATCGTCTTGGATGGAGCCAATTGATTGATAAACCATCGTTCCAAAGGGGTGTTTTCATTTGCTATCAGTTCGTTGCAAGAGGAAGAAATTTGTTGGAGAGTGCCGAGGGATTGGCTGATATCTTGTTCAAGCCGATGGGTAGCCACATCCCTTTGGGAAAAAGGAATACTGTGCAGCAAAAGAGCCGCAGTTGCGAAGGCAACAAACCAACGAATGATAGGTTGAAAGTGAAACATAGTTATTGAAAACAATGTTTCATTTTAACTTATTCTTCGACAATTCCGTAGTAGGTCAGCCCTAAATGATTGATAAGTTCCTCTCCACCCATGAATCGAAGGGTGTTGTGAAGCTTCAACAATTGAACTTGCAGATCGTGCTCGGGCTTTAGTCCTGGCGCGGCTAGAGGGCTTTTGAAATAGAATGATAGCCACTCTTGAATACCGTAGAGGGATGTTCGCTGCGCCAAATCCATAAACAGAGCCAAATCCAGTACGATAGGGGCAGCCAAAATGCTGTCTCTACATAGGAAGTTGACCTTGATTTGCATTGGATAACCTAACCAACCAAAAATATCGATGTTATCCCAACCCTCTTTGTTGTCTCCTCGGGGAGGATAGTAGTTGATTTGCACTTGGTGATGAACATCACCATAAAGGCTCGGATAGGTTTCAGGTTCTAGAATCTGTTCCAGTACCGATAGTTTGGAAACTTCCTTAGATTTAAAGGAGCCAGGATCAGCTAGTACTTCCCCATCTCTATTTCCAAGAATGTTAGTGGAGTACCAACCTGAGAGTCCTAGGAGCCGGCTTTTTAACCCGGGGGCTAGAACGGTTTTCATCAGGGTTTGGCCTGTTTTAAAATCGCTTCCTGAAATCGGAACTCGGAGTTCTTTAGCCAATTCTTGAAGCGCAGGGCATTCGACGCTTCGATTGGGAGAGCCATTCGCATAGGGAACTCGCTCCATGATGGCTGCATAAGCATAAATTTGGCTCGGGGAAATCATAGGGTCATTGTCAACAAGACCTTTTTCGAACTTTGCCACTGTTTCATGGCAGGGGGCTTGTTCAGTATATCTTTCAGTGCTCGCACACCAAACCATGACCAATCTTTCGCAGTTGTTCTCTTTTTTGAACCGGCGAATATCTTCTCTAAGTTGGTCAGCTAACTCTTTTTTGTTTTTACCTGTTTTCTTATTTTTTCCGTCGATGAGAGTGATGTAGCTACTGTCAAAAACAGCACTCATCGGTTTAATTTTGGAAAGAGGTTCTTTGAGCTGGTCTAATAAAGTTTGTTCTAAAACTCTGGCTTTTGAAGCGGCTTCGTAAACATTGTCTTCAAAGATATCCCAACCCCCAAAACAGAGATTTTCGAGGGGGGATAAAGATATAAAATCTTTGATGAGAGCAGCTCGGTTTTCGCTTCGTTTTCCTAATCGAAGCTGCCCCATCTGGGTGAGTGAGCCTACAGGTTCTGCCAAACCTCGTTTTACGGCTTCAACTCCCGCAATAAAAGTGGTGGCAACAGCTCCCATTCCTGGGAGTAGAACTCCCAACTTTCCGCTAGCTGGGTTTACTTGAACATTTGTTTTGGTCATAGTCTTTCCTCGCCCCAACGGTGTAGCAAGTTTTTCCTCAATTTAAAAGGGCAGAATGCTTAAGAAAAATCATCTGATATCTTTTTGGGCCTCAGAAAAAAATCGAGTCTTAAAGCTTTCCCAGAGTGGGTAATTTGCTACAATGAGAACTTATGTGGCGGGAAATATTTAAAAACAACAAAATAACAGTGACTTACAACACTGAGCCTGCCCCTCCGGCTAAGACTTCGAAGCAGAAGAGTATTCAAGAAAAAGCCCATTCTCCAGAAGAAATAACCCCCCATACAAAAGGTGTTTTTCAAGCGCGCGACAAAACTAGCATTTACTACGAGGTTTATGGGCAGGGAAGGCCACTGCTGATGTGCTATGGCTTGGTTTGTCGAAGAGAGCATTGGCGCCATCAGTTGCCTCATTTTGTTAAAAACTATCAGGTCATTTTATTTGATTATCGGGGTCATCAGTTCTCGGGACGGCCGGCAAATGATCGGCATCTGACTCTTGAATGGTGCGCCAATGATATTCAAGACCTTTTAAACTACTTGAAAGTAGATGAGGTTGTAGGTCTTGGACACAGCATGGGAGTTGGAGTTTTGGCTCGTGCAGTTGCTTTGGAAAAATCTAAATTCAAAGGGGTCGTGTTCATCTGTGGTACGGTAAATAATCCCTTTGAGTTGATGTTTTACTCCGATGGTATGAATCGAGTTCATCAGGTGGCTTCAGCTCTTTTTGATTTGATGCCCGGAACGGTTTCAGTACTGTGGCATAGGTTGACTCGAAATAATCTTTTTAATTTTATTATCGCTTCTCACCTTGGATTCAACTCAGAGAAGTCTCACCAAAAAGATGTCAGTAGCTACATTGAAGGTGTGAATCAGATCCCTTTTGCAGTTTTTCACTCTTTGATTGATGATTACACACGCTTTGAGGGGAAAAAACACCTAGAAGAAATCACATGCCCAGCTTTGGTAATAACGGGTGACAAAGATATCATTACTCCCAAACCTGTTCAGGATGAAATTGTGGCTACTCTTAAACAGGGTGAGATGCATGTGGTGCCTGAAGGAAGTCACAACACACACACCGATTTTCCGGCTGAAGTTAATGAAACAATTGATCAGTTTTTGGAGAAAATCAGATACCGATGACTGCTTTTGTTTCAATTATTTCTCTGTTTCTAATGAGCGCTTGCTCTTCAATTCCTCCTGCGAGACCCCTTGAATTAATCGAATCAAATCAGCTTTGGGAGAGAATGTGGGAAAATCAAATCAGAACAAAAAAGGTAACCGGAGAGATCCAAGGAAAGTTATCGTTAGAGATGACAAACAAAGAGAGGTCGTTGTCTGGCAGTGGAGGGTTTTATTCAGGGCAGGACGGCATAAGGCTCGAGCTGAGAGATCCTCTTGGTAGAACGCAGTATACGGCTATCAGTCGAGGAAAAAAAGTTTTTGCAGCTTATTATCCATCGCAAAACAAAGCCTATTTTGACCAGCAACAGGGCAAACTTTATTTCAAAGAATTTTTAGGTCTTGGGATCAACTTTTACGATTTGAAAGATTTGTGGTTGGGTATTCTGCCTTTTAATAAAAATGAATCTGCTTTCAGTAATATGACGATTCGAGAAGGTCAAAATCGGGTTGATTTCACATTAAATTCAAAGGGGTTACAGTTGCAGCTTTCGATAGATAGAGAGACCGGTGAGATTTATCGAATCTTGTGGGACAGTCTCGATTTTAAAGCCCTTTTTGAGTATTCAGAATTTGAAAGATGTTGTGATGGCATTCTTACCCAAACGGAATTGCCCCAAGTGGCTAGAACTGTCCTTCTGAAAGTCGGAGAAGGGGAGAGTGAGTTGGGTTTGGAATGGGAAGAGATCAAAGCGAGTCTTAAAAAGGATAATTCAGCTTTCAGCCTACAGCTTCCTAAAGAAACCCAGAAGGTACTGTTGCGATAGAAAGATGTTCAGCTGATCAAAGCTCTAAAAACTTCTCCTAATTCGCTGGGAGACAGGGGGGCTCTAAGGCAATCAAAAAGACCAACATCATAAAATTCTTTAATTCGAAAGCGGGCCTCTTCATCATCCTGTTCTTTGTTGATTAAAGTAACGGGAATTTGCAACTGCTCGTGTATGACTTGAACTGTCTCTAAGGGGTTTGCCCAAGAGAGGTCGGATTCGATCAGTACGAGATCCCATCTCTTCCATGAGTAAAGTTGCACATTTAAAGTTTCTATTGAGTGGACACTCTCAACAGAAATCCCATGGAAAGACATGAGGAGATTTAAAGACTCACCTTTGTTGGAAATATAGAGAATCTTTTTTTTATGTTTTGAGCGCGCCAGGCCAAATTCAGGCATGAATATTACATTGTCAAACGCCACAGTTTCCCCCGATTAGGCTCTATTCTAATGTGAATGATTTTGAAAATGCAAAGGACTAATTTAAGAAGTTTTTAACTTAGTGCGGCTAGTCATTTTGTTTCGAGCATCAATTTCTCACCATCTTTGGATGAATCATAAAAAGGCTCAAATATTTCCTCCACATTCCGATAAGGAGGTTGGAGAGGAGACCTATGGAAAAAATTCTAGTGATTGAAGATAACAAAGATTATCAATTTCTGATCCAAACTTCTCTCGGGAAAGACTATCGGGTTGTGTTGGCTGACAATGGCAATGCAGGTGTGGAGTTGGCTAAAGAACATCGCCCCGACTTGATTCTTCTCGATATTAGTTTGGGTGAAGTCGATGGTTTTGAAGTGTGCCATCGTTTGAGAGCACAAAAAGAAACTGAAAAAACTCCCATCATTTTTCTATCATCTCGAAGTGACACCAGTGCGAAAAAAATGGGTTTTGATTTGGGAGCTGATGACTATGTTCAGAAGCCTTTCGAAGCCGAGGAACTCATCGCTCGTATTAAGACTCGAATTAGGCAAAGCAAAGTTACCAGAGAAAATCTTCCAGCTTTCGAACATAATGGCTTGAAAGTTGACTTTGTCGGTCATCGAGTTTTCTTGAATGAAAAAGAGGTCAGTTTTTCTGCTCTCGAATTCAAGTTGCTCTCTTATTTCATCCGTCATCCCGACCGAGTACTGGCTAGAGACAAAATACTCAACAGCGTTTGGGGTGAAACTTTTGTGAGTGATCGAGTTGTTGACTCACACATCCGAACTATTCGCAAAAAACTTGGTGCTTTTAAAGGCCACATTGAATCCATTTATGGAGAGGGGTATCGGTTCAATCCGAGCCCCCTTTCCCAGGGTTCTTCATCTGAAGAAGATGAACAAAAGCCTGCCGCTTAGTCGCCTTCAGGATTCCCTCATCAATCCCAGCAAAAGATTGTTATAATTTTATTATGGTTAAACGACCGATTTTACTTCTGGTTGCTTCACTACTCTTTCTTTATTTTCCAGCTGAGTGGGGTTTTAAGTTGCTCCGAAGTTATCCCTTTCGTTGGCTAGATCTTGTGTTTTATGCCCTTTTACCTTTGATGCTTCTGGTGGGGCTCATTCGTGTTACCAAAGTGGGTTGGTACACTATGATTGCTATTATTGCCCTTTTGGGTATTCAAGACCTGAATGTTTATTACAGTTCAAAGGGGCAACCGTGGAGCTTGCTTTCGCATCTCGCTATTTATCTGTTCAGCCTTAGTTATTTTATAAACCCAAGAGTCAGACACCTTTATTTTGATCCCAAATTGCGTTGGTGGCGCACCAAGCCACGTTTTGAAACCTATTTGCCAATGATTGCTCAAAGAAACAACCTTTGGGACTATCCTGTTATGAAAAATATTTCGGAAGGTGGCTGTTTCATTGAAACTCAACGGTTAGGAAGTGTTGCGGAAAACATTCAGCTCAGTATTCCCCTGCCAATTCCTTTGTCTTTATCGGTGATTGAAATTGAAGGAGAGATCCGATGGATTTCCCACGCTCCCAATCGGACAGGGATGGGGATTCAATTTAAAAAACCAACGCAAACCGACCTTTTTGCTATCAGGGAACTCGTCAGGTTGGGGCTATAAGTAAACCGTAATCTTACTTGAAAAATCCCCCATCGCTGAGGCAATATCAGAGCCCTATGAGTTATGCTTCAACGATTCCATTATCTTCAAAGAAAATAGCGAGATGTCGCGAGATTGCGAAATCTATTGGCTCAGAAGTCGCGCGACTGATACAGGCCAATTCAACAGTTGGAACTGAAAGGGCTGTTTTGAGGCTTTTGGGTTTCAATGAAGCTACACCCAATGATCAAGGCCAATTATTTCCCATTGCTAATTTAATCTGTGATCAAGTGAAGTCTCAAGGCCGTCTTCATGAAGGTGCTTTGTACTGGATTGCCAATGCGATGATTGCATTGGGAGAGGATATCCCGCATCTTCAAGAGAAAGTGATTAAAAGAGAGATTGATATTGGGTCCATCAATTCCCAAGATTCAAAAAAGGTTAAGACTTTAGCTAATCAACTCTCCAAAGAAGCTTATCAAAACTTGATTCGCTACCGAAAAGAACGTTCTCAAATCGCGAAGAGTTTAAAAGATCCCGTAAAAGAGAAACGCCCATTAAAGTATGTCATTGTTGCTACTGGGAATATTTTTGAAGATGTCACCCAAGCCAAAAGTGCAGTTTTAGATGGTGCCGATGTTATTGCAGTGATTCGGAGCACAGCCCAATCACTTCTAGATTACGTTCCTCAAGGAACCACAACAGAGGGGTTTGGTGGAACTTACGCGACTCAAGCCAATTTTAGAGTCATGCGCCAAGCTTTAGATGAAGTGGGTAAAGAAGTGAATCGTTACATTAGGCTCACCAATTATTGTTCCGGTCTTTGCATGTCAGAGATTGCGGCCCTTGGAGCTATCGAGGGGTTAGATTGCCTGCTGAACGATGCCATGTACGGAATCCTATTCCGAGATATCAACATGAGGCGAACGTTAATCGATCAGCATTTTTCTCGTTTGATCTGCTCCAAAAGTGGAATTTGGATCATGACAGGTGAAGATAATTACATGAAAACTACCGATGCTGCGAAAAGTGGCGATCAGGTATTGGCTTCGCAGTTTATCAATGAAGCGGCAGCTTTGAATGCTGGGATGAGCAAAGGCCAAATGTCGATTGGTCATGCGATGGAAATGGATCCTAACTACGAGAAAGTGATCTTGATGGAGATTGCGAGAGCTCAAATGACTCGCCAAATTTTTCCCGAAGCTCCCTTAAAGTACATGTGTAATACCAAGTACAAGTCGGGAGATATTTTTACGAGTCACGCGATAGATACTATTTTCAACCTTATTGGTTCTATGACCAATCAAGGTGTTATTCTACTAGGAATGTTAACTGAAGCAGTTCATACCCCGTTCTTACAAGACCGCAGTGTCAGTATCCGAAACGCTAATTATGTCGTGGGTGGGGCAGTTGGTTTGGGGGACGAATTTGGTTATCGTTCGGATGGTTTTATTTCAACGTTTGCTCAAAATGTTTTGGATGATGCGCTCAAACTCTTGGAAAAAATAGATCGAATGGGCATTTACAAAGCCATCGAGAGAAAGACTTTTGCAGATGTGAGTCGGACCAAAGATGGTGGAAAAGGAGCTGATGGAGTCTTTGAAGTCGAACGGGGAAGGTATTTGAACCCGTTTTTTGATCTGATGGGGAGTAAAATCTAATGGCAGAGATTAATTTTACTTCTCTCAAACCCTATGGCGATACGACAGACGATGGAGCGGTTCAGCTAAGTTTTACTTTACCTGTTGAGCCCTCAGCGAAAGCTCGTGAAGCTGCTACGCAAATTGTTAGAGGTTGGGGCTTTTTTGATGTCAAAGTAGCTCACATGTCTAAAATTGGGGTTAATTACTCTTTATTTGTGGTTTTCGCCCGTACTGATAGAGGTATTGATTATACAAAGATAGAAGTTCCCGACCTTGGGGGGGAAAAACGAAGTTACAAAGAGATCGATAGACTTATTTTAGCCAACGTTAAGCGACCGATTCGAGTCGTTGGAGCTTGCACTGGTTACGATGCTCACACTGTGGGTTTGGATGCAATTTTGAACATGAAGGGTTTCGACGGAGACATTGGACTAGAGCGTTATAAAGGATTTAGAACCGTCAATATGGGAAGTCAGGTTCCTACCGAAGAACTCATTGACCGAGCTGTGAAGGAAAAAGCGGACGCTATTTTACTCTCCAAAGTTGTTTCTCAGAAAGATATCCATATTTCTGACATGAGGGACTTGATATCGCGACTTCAAAAGCGGGGATTAGAGGGAAAGTTCATTCTCATCGCTGGGGGACCCCGCGTGACCCATAAAATGGCTTTAGAACTTGGGTATGATGCCGGATTTACTATTGGTGCTAAGCCCAGTGATGTGGCAAACTTTCTATATGAGAAGATGGTAGAGCGAATGGACAAAGGTGAAGCAGAACTACCACCAGGAAAGAAAAAGCGTGGCAAATAAAACAAAAATTATTGGTCGAGAAAAAGAAGTTCAGCAGCTTAAAAAAGTGATGGGGCTTCACCGCAATATTCTGATTGAGGGACCGGTAGGAGTTGGAAAAACTTTTCTCGTTCAGCAGATCTTAACCGAGCTCCAACAAAAATTTGAAAGAGTTGATGGGGACACTCGGTATACCGAGCAGAAGCTCACAGGGTGGTTTGATCCACCCATTGTTTTGAAAAAAGGCTATTCCAAAGAATCATTTATCGAAGGGCCACTAGTAGCTGCGATGCGCGGAGGCAAAGTTCTTTTTATTAATGAGCTTAATCGTATGCCCGAGGCGGTTCAGAATATTCTTCTCCCAGCGATGGATGAACGTCGAATTAGTATGCCCAAAATGGGTGAACTAGAGGCTAAAGGTGGTTTTTGTGTGATTGCCACTCAAAACCCTCGCGAGTTCACTGCGACTCATGCTTTATCTGAAGCTTTGTTGGATCGATTTGAAATGATTCGATTGGACTATCAAACTAGAGATGAAGAGCTTTCTATTCTGAAACAAGAGGTCTCATCTAAAATCAAAATGGAAAACCTTGAGCGGATGGTAGATCTTATCCGAGCAACACGAAACCATATGGGCATCAAGCGCGGAGCAAGTATCCGAGCTGCTATTTCCATTGCAAAACTGATGGAAGCCGGAATGGATTTTGAAGCTGCTGCTTTGATGGCTTTGCCAAGTCGAATCGAGCTTGTTTCGAGTGAAGGAGATCCCAGAGAGCTCATTCTCAATCTTATTTCCCTCAACGAATTTCCCACTTTGAGCGAAAAAAAAAAGAGTTAAAGCCTAAGAGTCGACTCGAGGGGCCTGCATTAAAAGTAGCCCCTGTCTTTTTCCCTCCTGAAATGGCCGATCAACAGGAGTTTCAGGATCTTGAGGGCGGAGTAGGAGATGTTAAATCCGATCTCATGCGGCAACTGTACTTTCAGCGAAACAGTCAACACTCGACGGACGAAACAACGGATCGAAAACTGGTTTCGCTTATTTTGGACCACGCAAAAAGAGTAATAGCCCACCCTTCGAGGCCTCAAATTTTGAAAAGAGATTCTTTTTCAAGGGCTCCCTTCGGTGAGATTGCGATGGAGGAGACTCTGGAGGAAAATCCATTTCTAGATGATATTACTCCCGAAACTTTGCAGATGGAACTTACTGAGGAAAAGCCTTTTACTTGTGTGACCATGATCGATGCAAGCTCTTCTATGTCGGGAGACAAACATTTATTAGCAAGTATTGCTGTGGCAGTTTTACTCTTAGAAATTCAATCAAGAGATGCAGCTGTTATTACATTTTCCTCAAAAGCTCAGACCATCAAAAGACTCTCCCAAGAAGAGGCCATGGAATCGACCGTTTTGAAATTTTTGAAATCTCAGCCTAGAGGTTTTACAAATATCGCCTCTGCGCTACAGGAGGGGCTTAATCAGTTTAAACATTTTGGAATGGGAAAAAAACGGGTTGGATTGATTGCGACAGATGGTCGAACAACGGAAGGAGGCGATCCTATTGAAGTTGCAAAGAAGTATGATTTTCTTGTGGTTCTGCATTTACATGGTCCGGGTAGTCATCTGGAATCATCGCAAGCGATGGCCACACATGGAAACGGAATCTGTTTGGAAGTTGAGACTTTTCATCAATTACCGAGAAAACTGTACGATGCGGTCCGACTGCTCGCTCGCAGGTAAATAGTATTGATCGATAAAGGTAAAGTTATAATTTGGGGGCGGGGGGAACAGTACATCTGGGGCAGGGACGAGCAACACTTCGGGCCAAACCACTCCATATTTGGTAAATTTCAAAATTGATGTTCCTGATCGCAACAGCCACAGTCACTGCGATCATGACTATTAGCAAAATATATTCGACTACCGCTTGTCCTTTATTTCTTTTCACTTTCCCATTTTATCATAGGAAAGTAGGAACACTCGAAGCTAAATTTATGAGTGAATGGGCTAACAGGGGTCCAGCTATTTTGCCTGTTGTTGCGCGAAGATACCCCAACCAAATCCCTGTAAAAAAAGTGTACAGGAGTTGAAAAAACAGAAAGGATGGGGATACTTTCCCCAAATTCTGAAGATGCCAGAGGGAAAAAGATAAGCTTGTGAAGATGATCTCGGAAGGTAGAGGGTTGGTAAGAGTGAAAAAAGTCCCTTTAAAAATACTTCGAAAAACTGCCCAGAGCCAACCTCTAAAGAGAAACTCTTCTCCCAACGGTATACAAATCACGAACCATATGAAGTCTTGAGAAAAATTCGGGCTCTGTACAAAAAAGAATTTTCTAATAACAAAACCGAAGACAAGAGCGATGAAAACCGGTGGCAGAAAACTGGGTAGTAAAACTTTAAGCGATACAAAAGATCCCGAAAATCTCCGAGCGTTCAAGGGAAGGGTAACATACATAAAAGTGGTTACGAAAACAAACAGAGCCATTTCGACCCAAGTGGGGTGTTGGTAAAACAAGGTGGGCAGAAGATTTTGGACCAGTTTTCCTAAGTAAGCCATGGAAGGTAGAAAGGTCAGTGCTAAAGTAACACCCAAAACCAAACTTATCACAAGACCTAGTAAGCGTTTTTGATTTGAAATGACTTCAACTTCAACCATTTTTATTTAAGCGCAGTTTCTCAATTAAAATATCTGGAATTGCTTGGGCTTTAAGCGGATTAAGCTTTACACAGACGAGCCTCATTTGAATCCAAAAGTAGCTTTGTTCTATGAAGTCCTCAGGAAGTTTCTGAAGATAACCGGATAGGGTTCGATAATTGAGATTGGGAGCCACTAACTGTTGTTGAAGTGTGAGAGTAGCTCTCGAGAAATTAATACAGCTCGTAATGACAGAAAGCTTCATACCTAACAACGCTGGTTTTTGGTACTTCGAATGAGTCTCGGTGAGCGCAAATGACATTCCCTGTTTTAAAAGTTCAGCGTGAGGTATATCGAGGTCATCCAAAGCTTTTCCTCTCGCGCGTTCACAGAGGACCAAGTAATTTGGATGATGCACAACATTCCCAGCATCGAGGAGGTCGAACTCGATATTTAATGGGAAAAGATGGTGTTCTTGGTGACGCATGCCGAAAATTCTCGTCGATCGTGAGGCCTTTAGGCAACTGAAATTTAACTGATTGCTTTAAGGGGGGCACATCTTTTATACCGGTAGGGTGAGAGCTCCATTAAAAATTCTCGTGAGAACTCCTAATTGGGTAGGAGACCATGTGATGGCTTACCCCTTTTACGAGTCTTTAAGGCAGTCCTATCCACAAGCTGAGATTACGTTTTTATGTGGAGAGAATTTAAAAAGCTTTCCTGACTCAGGCTTGTGCCAAAAGAAAATTGTGTTGGATAAAGCCGCCAAGAGAGTCGGCCCTGAGTTTTTTAGTTTGGTTCATCAACTAAGAAAAGAAAATTTTAATATGGCTATTGCGCTAACTGCGAGCATTTCAAGTAGCTTATTGTTAGGGGCAGCAAAAATCCCAGTCAGGGTTGGTTTTTCTCAGAGCGGAAGTGGTCTGTTTTTGACCGACTCTTTGAAGTGGAAAGGCATTGATGCGGGTAAACACAAAACCAATCTTTATCTAGAACTACTAGAGTTTATGACAGGCAGGCCTTGTCCAAGGAAAATTGAGGGGGAAGCCCATCGGTCTATTCAGAAGAAAATAGTCGTTGCGCCGGGGGCTTCGATTTCATTGCGAGTTTGGCCCTATTATTTTGAGCTGATTCGGAGTTTGGCNNATTGGCATGAGCTCATCCAAAAGATAAATTTAAAAAATGTGAGCGATTTTGTTGAAAAAACTCCTCTTTCTGAACTGATTGATCTGTGTCGCGAAAGTCAGTTAGTCATTGCTAATGACTCAGGAACTGCACACCTTGCAGGTAGTATTGCAAAAGTTCCTACTCTTGTCCTATTTGGTCCAGGTTCACCCGACTACATTAAACCGATAGGTCCAGAAGTGTATTGCGAGATACCTCGGAACATCTCCTGCCACCCCTGTGAAAAAGCCGAGTGCCACGAGAAATATGGCTATCAAATTTGTTTGAAATCCATCTCTTTAGAGGCCGTTCTTGAGAGGATAAAAGAGGTTTTAGCTCTGCGACATTCGCTTCCTAGTTGAGTTCAGAACACTTTTGGGTATGATGAAGGTCATGAAAAACTTAAAAATCCTTTTTTTGGTAACTCTTGTTTTAACCCCATTCAGTTGGACTTCTGCCAACCCGGTTTCAGCAGCAAGTACTAAAGAGATCACTAGCAAGCTAGAAGACCTTTTTGTAGCTTCTAGAAAAGTGAATGCGTCAGGGGAAGAAAAACAAAAAGCCAGAGCCAAGATTGAAGAAGCTCTAGACTGGGATAAAATTGCTCAGTTGTGTCTAGGTGCAAAACAAGCAAAAAAGAATTCAGGTAAAAACTTTGAAGAGTTTAGAAATCTTTTAAAAGATGTCGTTGTTAAAACTGCATACACACGGCTCGATAAATTTTGGAACGGTAACACTAAATATGTTTTCCAGAATATTGAAATAAAAGGAAACATGGCTAAAGTTCCTACTAAATTTATTGTTAAAGGGGACCCTTCAGTTCTTGATTATTACATGCTTAAAAAAGGGAACGATTGGCTCATCTATGACATTGCTTACGAGGAAGAGCGTTATTCGACCAATATTAGTGAACAGATCGATGCTTTTCTTAAAGAGGGAAATTTTACGACTCTTTTAGAAAAACTCAAAAAACGTCGAGATGAACTTACAGAAGAAACTTCGAAGTCGAAAAAGACGTAAAAAAAAACTATCTCTGCGCCGAAGCTTTGAAAGCTCTTAAGATTCCGTCTCGGTCAAATTCTGCAATGATTTGATCTCCGGTTTCGAGCGCTTTTTTGTCTTTTTGATCTTTTTCCCCAATCCACTTGACCCCTTTTTTTCGGTAAAAGCGGCAAGTTTCTCTCCCTGAGTCTTCAAGTTTGCACCATTGAGCGTTGCCGAAGTATTCGATGAGATCTGTTTTGGTGGCAGACCCAATTTTTTCTGAGAAATTTTCCTCGAGTTTCTCTTGCGCCTGCTTGCTGGTCTCTGGAGCACTTGAGCATCCAGTGTAAATAACGGACAGAATGATGAATATGATTAGTTTTTTCATGGGATCTCCTAGTTTAAATTGCATAAAGATTCGATCTCTTCAATTTCTTTGGGCGCGCCCGAAGTGAGCACTTTGTTTCCCGAGCTAGTAATAAGAACATCATCTTCAATTCTAATCCCGATACCTTGGTATTTCTGGGGTCCTTTTGTATGAGCACCAAAATAGAGCCCCGGTTCTATGGTGATTACCATTCCAGGTTCAAGCTTTCTCGGGGTGTCGTAGCTTTCAGAAAAATACCGGCCTGAATCATGGACATCCATTCCTAACCAATGACCTGTGCCATGAGGATAAAAAGGCAAATAGGCTTTTTCTTTGATAAGAGTAGAGCTAGTGCCTTTGAGAACTTTTAGCTTTTTGAGCTCCTCTACTAAGACTTCAATGGCGTGGTTGTGGAGATCCTTCATCGATTTTCCAGGTCTTGCCATTTTTACACAAGATTTTTGGGCTTTTAAAACAGCAGAGTAGATCTCAGTTTGCTCTGCCGTGAATCGACCATTCACTGGGAAACAGCGAGTGATGTCAGCTGTATAATATTCAAACTCGGCTCCTGCATCGATAAGAAGCAGTTCTTTGTCTTCGAGTTTTTTATTGTTGGCCACATAGTGGAGTACTGTGGCATTAGCACCAGCTGCTACGATGGAGCCATATCCCAAACGTCCGGCACCTTGCCCCCGAAATGCATGATAAAGGGCTGCTTCAATTTCATACTCATACATTCCAGGTTTTGCTATTTTCATAGCACTCACATGGGCTTCGGCCGTGATATTGGCTGCTCGTTCGAGTCGGTCGGCTTCCGATTTTGTTTTGATAAGTCTCATTTCACCCAAAATCTCAATCGGATCATGAATAGGCCACATGCCTCTACCGGTTCTTCCCAACTGTCTGACGGCTCTTTTCATGAGGGAAAATATTCTTCGATCCCACTCCTCATGTATTCCTACCCGGTAGTAGAGAGCTTCGGCATTCATAAGTGCATGAATAAAAGCATCATCGAATAATTTTGAATCTATCGACGAAAAAGCAGCATCAGCTCCGTAGAGTCTCTTAGCCCCCTCTGGACCTGTGATTTTTCCTTCCCAGAGCTCTTTGGTCGCATCTTTAGGGTGAACAAACATCTGAAATGGAGTTTTGCTAGAGGTATCAAAAAGTAAAATGCTATTAGGCTCTTCGAAGCCACTTAAATAGTAAAAGTTACTGTCTTGTCGGTATTCATGATGAACATCATTGTTGCGAATCTGCTCGGGCGCAGAGGGGAAGACTGCAATACCTTTTTTAATTTTGTTTAAGAACTGCTTTCGTCGGTGATCAAAATCGATGGGGTTTAAAGTTTTTTTCATAAAGATTGGGCCAATTTTAAAAGTTCAGAAATCAGATCCGAATAGCTCATTCCGGAGGCTTGCCACATCTTGGGATACATGCTGATGGGAGTAAAGCCTGGAATGGTATTGATTTCATTTAAGTAAATATTATGTGTGTTCTCTTCAAGGAAAAGATCGACTCTCGCCATTCCGCTGCACTCGAGGCAATCATAAGCTCTTAGAGCAAATGCTTTGATTGCTTCCGTAGTTTTAGAGTCTAAATCGGTAGGGACTTTGGTTTCTGCACCATCGGTTAATAAGTATTTAGCTTCATACGAATACCATCCAATTTTTTTAGAAGGGATAATTTCGCCGGGCGTTGCTACGACAGCTTTCCCATGGTTACCCAAAACTGCACACTCGATTTCTCTGCCTTTGATGCCTTCCTCGATGAGCGCTTTGGAGTCATGCTTGAGAGCTGTCTCAACTGCTTTCTTGAGCTCGGAAGGTGAGTTTACTTTACTAACACCTACTGAGCTTCCTTGACGAGGCGGTTTTACAAAGAGCGGGTATTTGAGTTGTGAGAGTTCACTTTGAACTTTTGGGAGTTCATCAACAGAAGTTACCCAAGTGAACTTTGCAGTCGCAATGCCTGCTCGTAAACAAAGCGTTTTCGTGAGTACTTTGTCCATGCAAAGCCATGAGCTTCCGCAGTTGGAACCCACATACGGAACGCCTATCATATCTAACATTCCCTGAAGAGTGCCATCTTCTCCGAATCTTCCGTGGAGAATAGGAAAAACAACGTCAAAAGTATAAGTCTTTCCTTCGCAAAGAAGAGTTCCTTGTCTGTTGTTGTTTGAAAAAGGGGCTATCGTTACAGTGGGAACCGATTCGTTGAGTTTGATTTTGTCAGCTCTAAACTCACCGGTAAAAAATGAATTTTCCTGTTCTAAGTGCCAAACTCCTTTTTTGGAAATTCCAACGAGAAGTGGAGAGTAGGTTTTTCGATCAAGAGCATCTAAAATGCCTTTTGCAGAGATCAAAGAAATCTCATGTTCGTCTGATCTGCCCCCGCAAAGAATAAGCACTGTTTTCATGGTTATCCGTTCTTAATGAGAGAGAGGGTTCTTCTTCCCTTAGGTTGAGATTTCATGAGGCGTACTCTTTGCTCTAAATCCTCGATGACTACAGCGCCCACATTGATGTTATATAACTCATTAATGTTGTTGATTCCGCCGGGGCAGAAAACATTGATTTCTAGAAGTTTATTGCCCACGATATCAGCGCCAACGAAATAAAGACCATCCGCAATAAGTTTGGGACGAATGAGTTCAGCAATTTGAGCTTCGACTTTGGTGAACTCTACTTTTTTTCGCTTTCCTCCGACGTGCATGTTGCTACGAATATCGCCTTTTGGAGACATTCTTCGATACATAGCAGCCCGTTTTCCGACGATGATGGGAGCCCCGTTGAGAAGAAGTAGTCTTTTATCTCCCTCTTTGACTTCGGGGATGTACTCTTGAGCCATGACATATCCACTTTTCGCTACAGTGGAGATGATCTGGTTGATATTAATCTCTTTGGCGTTTTTCAAAAAGAACACATCCTGACCACCAAAACCTGAAAGAGGTTTTAAGATCGTTGGTTTTTTGATTTCTCTCACAAACTCTTTAATTTTATAAGCACTGCGAGTGATTAAAGTTTTGGCCCTTATCTCTGCGGGAAAAGAGGAGAGATACATTTTGCTGGCTGCTTTTGATAAACCAGCTGGATCATTCACTACAAAAACACCGTGAAGTTTTAAGAGCCGCCCAAATTCAATAGCGGGATTTTTAGATTTGTCTTTTTCGCCATCCGATTCATTGGGGTTGTATCTTAAAAATACAACATCGAAATCACTGAGAGTGACCTCTTCTCGTTCAGCAAAACCACTTTGGAGTGTTCTTAAAAACTCTAACCGACTTGTGAAAGGCCCTTTGCCGGGACTAATGACCGTGGCTCGGACAGTTAAATCGTGTGTAGCTGAAAAACTATTCACAGTGGTGTAGACCACTTCATGACCTCGGCGATGAGCTTCAAACGCCAGATGAGTGGTCGTGTAGGTCAATTGCTGGGAATAGACAGAGCGTACAACAAAACAGATCTTCATAAGGAAGCCCTAAGTCTCCTTGAATCGAAGTGTCGGGTAAAGCACTTTTTTATCACGATTTCCATACTTTAAGCATTTTAAAAGTAGGTGATTTTATTCGGTTAGTATAGGATGTTTACAAGTCTGCGTTAAGTTTGATACCTGTGGATAACGGGAAGTTATGATTAGGCGCGTTAAAACATTCATTTTGAGCCTACTGGTCGCAAGCTTTTATTGGCTTCTGAGCCGTACTTGGCGCATGAAAGAGATGGGTTTGCCTTTGGGCCCTTCGGCTCGAAACCCTAAAATCTATGCTCATTGGCATGGTGATGAGCTTCTGTTGGTCGCAGTCTCCATTAAAAAACACATGGCCATCATGGCAAGTCGAAGTAAAGACGGCGAACTCATGAAGCGATTTTTAAATTTGTTAGGTTACAAAGTAGTGAGAGGTTCAAGTTCTCGCGGTGGAGCAGGGGGATTAAAAGGGCTTATCGATTTGATGAGAACTGGAAAATATCATAGTTCTCTTGCTGTGGATGGGCCGAGGGGTCCGATTTATCAAGTGAAACCTGGGATCTTAAAATTGGCTCAAGAGACCGGTCTTCCTATTATTCCCGCAGCAGCTTGGGCATCGAAAAAATTTGTTTTTAAAAAATCTTGGAATCAATGTTATTTGCCACTGCCTTTTTCGAAATGTGTCGTTTGGTATGGAGATCCGATGTTGGTTCCTGCTGATATTACTGCTGAAGAATTTGAAAAGTTGAGAGTGACTTTGGAGCTTCGAATGCAGGCTTTAAAGAGGGAAGTAGAAGAGCACTTTTCAATTTCTGCAAAAGTTTTTAAAAAGCCTTCAGAACTTATTACTGCCGGGGTGTAGCGCAGTTGGCTAGCGCGCTTCGTTCGGGACGAAGAGGTCCGGGGTTCAAATCCCCGCACCCCGA
>DDPO01000130.1:0-4738 GCA_002342225.1 Bdellovibrionaceae bacterium UBA2466
AGAAACATTCCCCCAAAAAGCCCTACGGTAAAAATAAGCGGAGTCGCTTGCAAAGTCCCTAGCGAAGTGAGCGCAGGTCCTGGGCAAAATCCCGCTAAACCCCAGCCGATTCCAAATAGAGCAGCTCCAATAATAAGCGGCTTATCTACTTTTTTGGGCTCTGGAACTTGTAGTTTGTCTTCAAGGATGGGTTTCTCTTTTTTTAGTACGAAACGATAAGCCACGGAATAAATTCCAATAGCCCCTACCATCACAAACATCAAGCTTGGGTCCCAGTCGCCGAGAACGTCCAAGAAGGCCAGCACTTTTTTGGGCTGAGTCATTCCCGAGATAGCAAGACCTATTGCGAAAATCAAACCAGATAAATAGGCTCCAAGAGCTGCTTTCATAAGCCCCCCAAAAGATGTCGAACAACTCCCACTGTCAGAGCTCCCATCGACATGAAAACCAAAGTTGCGATGATCGACCTCATGGAGATGCGACTGATGCCACAAACTCCATGTCCACTGGTGCAGCCGTTACTGAGACGCGTTCCAAAGCCCACAAGAAGTCCTGCTAGAAGAATGGCCCATGAGGGCATGGTAAGCATTTCAAAGTTTTCGGGCTTGAGTCGATACATCAAAGCTCCGCCCGAGATGAGCCCGCCTAAGAAAAAAGCTCTCCACAAAACATCTTTGGGACTCCAGTTTAAAATACCTCCGATAATTCCACTGACTCCCAAAATACGACCATTGAGTAACCAAAGTAGGCCAGAGGCTAAACCAATAATCGCACCTCCAATTAGGGCTGTGATCATTTTCTATAACCTTCCTTTCAGCATCCCGTCCCAGTACATGGCAGGAAGAAAATATTTTTTAAGTATGTACATGCTGGTCCTCTCTTCCGATTGATCAAAAGGGAAAGATTCACAAGGGTTTCCATCATAATCAAACTCTGCAAGAACGACTTTTCCGTACCGAGTGACGAGTGGACAAGAAGTGTAGCCATTGTATTTTGCGGTCAGTGGTTTTCCATAAGCAAGATTAATCAAGTTTTCCACAACGGTAGGGGCCTGTTTCCTAATAGCAGCACCAGTTCTTGAGGTTGGAAGGGATGAAGCGTCACCAAGTCCAAAGATGTTTGGATATTTGATGTGTTGAAGAGAAAATTTATCCACTGAAATCCACCCCTCTTTATCAGCTAGCGGACTATTTCTGATAAATGCCGGAGCTCCCATGGGAGGGGTGACATGGATCATGTTGAATTTCAGAATCTTCTCCTCTTGTGTTTCTACATTTTTAAATTGCGCTTCGCGCTTCTTCCCGTCAATGGCAACGAGGTTGTGTTTAAACAAAGTGTGAATGTCTCGCTCTTGAACTATACCAGCCAGTTTTTCCGCATACTTCTTAACTCCGAAAATCTGAGCTCCAGCTGATGCAAATATAACTTCACAATCTTTTCGAATATGCATTTTTCTAAAATAGTCTTCAGCCAGGTACATGATCTTCTGTGGAGCCCCTCCACACTTGATGGGAGTATTCGGGAAAGTAAAAATGGCTCTACCACCTTTAAAGTTGTGAATCTCTTTCCATGTGCTCTCCACAGTCTCATAAGAATAATTCGAACAAACACCATTCTGACCGAGAGTTTCATTTAAACCCTGTATTCGATCCCAGAAGATTTCCATTCCGGGCGAAACTATTAAATATTTATAATTCCACTTTTGGCCGGTTTGGGTGACTAAAGCGTTTTGTTCAGGTTGAAAACTTGCCACTGAGTCTTGAATCCAATGGACACCGCCTGGGATGACCTCAGATTCTCTGCGTTCAGAAATCTCTTTAGGAAACACGCCCCCACCCACAAGTGTCCAGATCGGTTGATAGTAGTGAACCGAAGACGGCTCTATGATCGAAATTGAAGAAAAAACCTTTTTTTTGGCAAGCCTAGCGGCGACCGTAATTCCCCCTGTACCCCCACCAACGATAAAAACTTCAGAAAAATTTTCAGGATTGTCCACTAGACGCCCTCCTAGATTGAGAGTCTGTATTTTCCGTCTCGCGAATGGCTTCGTCAATTTTTCTTTGGAGGTTTGGGGGGTAACGGAATGTAGGGATTCTCAGGCCACGGATGTTTGGGATAATTACGGCTCAGCTCTTTTCTAATCGCCGGATAGTGATTTTCCCAAAAGCCCTTGAGATCGCTTGTTACTTGAACTGCCCGAAAATTGGGGGCTAGCAAGTGGACTGTGAGAGCTATTCTACCGTCGCAAATCTGGGGTGGTTGAGTCAAACCGAAAAAGTCCTGAAGTTTAGATTCAACCCAAGGCGGCTTTCCAATTTCATAATGCACAGTGGCCTTTCGTTGATTGGGAAAAACAATTTGTGAGGGACATTTTTTCTCAAGTTGATGGTGAGCCCCCTTCGAAAAAAAATCTCTAAAGAAAAATATGCAATCAGGTGAAGCTATTTCCTTTCGGCTGCGTTTACCATTGAACCAGCTTTTCAAAAAATGCTCTAGGGTTTCTGAATTGACCTCCAAACCTAAACACAAATAAGAATTAAAAACCTGAGCCCGAGCTATTTCATGCTCCATTTCATTTTGGGTAAAGAGGTTTTTCAATGTTTCGATCCAATCAAGCAAGGAGAGATTCTTGAGTTCGTCACTGTCACGACGGAGGATTTCTCGGACTAGAACTTTGAAGTTAAGGTCTTCATCACTCACGGGTCGCTCAAGATTTTCCAAGACGAGTTGGCCCAATTTGATCACCGAACGTGAAGAAACTTTCTCGCGTTCTTTATCCCAAAAAACTTCCTTCGCTTCCTCTAGCGGTGACGGCGTAAGTTCATAAAGCCAGTTTTGCTGAATTCGTACTAATGAATTTAGAAAAGTTGTGGATTGCGTGCCTCGCTTAGTCTCCTGAAGGTCTAATGCAATCACATAGGGCTCAGTCTTAACAGAATGAAAATCACTTCCCGGTTTTAAATTGGCAGTGCCCCCTGCGCTCAGCACAAACTGGGAATTCTTATGCTCAGCAACTCTATCTGAGAATGCCGAAAGAAGACTAAAAGAAAGGCAGTCTTCCACAGATGAAAACATATTTGGACTTGTGACTTCAGCAGAATTAAAAGTGTTTTTGATCTGCTCTTTCAGTCGTTCGGTGAGTGGATCTAATCGAGAATGCAATTGCTCAATTACTTCCAAAGAATTCAATTTCCCTTCAGATATCAAAGCCGCAAGTATATAGCCCCTATCTAAGCAACCGTTGTCTCGACAAGCGATGAGGAATCGAGAAATTCGAGGATGGAGACTCATATCTTTCATTTCTTTGCCGATTTGAGTTAAAGTTCCTGTTTCACATGGAGCATCCAAGGCCCCTATTCGAAATAATAACTGTAATGCAGAGTCTATCGAATTTTTTGAAGGGGGTTCAAACCAATTGTATTGAGCTAGGTTGCCAACTCCAAGCGCCTTTAACTCTAAAATAGTCTGTGCAAGATCGGCCCTTTTGATCTCGGGAGTATCAAAAGGAGTTCGGGTTTCAAAATCATGTTGAGTGTAAAGCCGATAGCAAACTCCGGGTTCTGTCCGACCGGCGCGTCCGGCTCGCTGAATGGCTGATGCCTTCGAGGTCTTTTGGGTTGATAGGAGCGGAATTCCCGTCCACCAAGAGTAACTGGCGGTTCTCTTAAGGCCACTGTCGATCACTAAATTCACTCCAGGGATAGTAAGAGATGTTTCGGCAAGATTGGTCGATAAAACCACCTTTCGCTTTGATGAAGGAGAAAGGGCTCGCTCTTGTTCTTCTTTAGAAAAATCTCCGTGAAGACCAAAGATATTAAAGCGATGTTGACGAGCTAAAGTTTCAAGTTCAGCTTCACACTGGCGAATTTCTCGTAAGCCCGGCAGGAAAACCAAACAATCTCCTGCATGGTTTTTTAAAAACTCCTTTTGAACGCAATCTTTGACAAGTCTGCTCAAAGGTTTTTCGAGCTGGTCTTGATTAAGAAAAAACATTTCGACAGGGAAAAGAGGGGATTCAAGTTTTATGACAGGCGCATCGGGTAGGAATTGAGTGAGGGCATCGAGCTCCAACGTCGCCGACATCACGATGAGTTTGAGATCTGGCCGTGCAGTTTTTTGCAAGTGTCTCAGAAAACTTAAAGCTAAGTCGGTATGAAGATGGCGCTCGTGAAACTCGTCGATGATCACTGTCGACACACCTTTTAATGTTGGATTCTCAACGAGCCGTCTCATCAACATTCCTTCTGTTAAATAGAGGAGTCTTGTTTCTTTTGAGTATTTTTTCTCAAACCGGAAGTGATAGCCGACCGTCTCTCCAAGTTGCCACTGATTCTCTTCTGCCACTCGAGTTGCTGCGAACTTGGCGGCAAGCCTTCGAGGTTCTAGTACCCAGATTTGGGAATCAGGGGGGAACTTAATTTCTTTTAGAAGATAAGGTGGAAGTCGGGTCGTTTTTCCGGAGCCTGGGCTTGCTTGAAGAATAAGGCTCGCTCCGCGGTCGATCTCTTCTGCACAGGAGGTCAAAATGGAATCGATGGGTAAGCTTGTTTTCATCTCCGACCTTAATGCCTATGCGCGTTACTGGATACAAGAAAAATCATTGTTTTTTTATGTGGCTCATTGAGTCAATATGGTGAAACCTTTCGATTAAAGATACACTTAAACCATACCCATCTCAGCATGAAATCTTAAAAATACGGAGAAACAGCATGGCCCAGTCGAATAATGTTTTGAAGAT
>DDPO01000130.1:4770-4995 GCA_002342225.1 Bdellovibrionaceae bacterium UBA2466
CTTCCAGCTTTCAATGAATCTGAAAATTTAGGAAAGCTCATTGAGACTTTGGCTGAGCGTTTGTTGTATCAGAAAAGTCCATTTGAAATCGTGGTTGTCAATGATGGCAGCAGTGATGAAACAGCCGCAGTGGCTCGAGGGTTTCAATTTCAGTTGCCAATGACTGTGATCGACCATCCCACCAATTTGGGATTGGGGGCCACCATGAGAGATGGGTTTGAGTAT
>DDPO01000130.1:5058-6679 GCA_002342225.1 Bdellovibrionaceae bacterium UBA2466
ATTTTTCAGGGCAATGATGTGGTCATCGCCTCTCGTTATCAAAACGGTTCACACATCAAAGGTGTACCCAGCTATCGGCAACTGCTAAGCCTTGGAGCGAGCTGGCTATTTCGCCTCTGTTTTCCAGTAAAAGGGGTAAGAGACTACACATGCGGTTACCGCGCCTATCGAGTGGGGTTGATACAAGCCGCCTTTAGGAGATACGGCAACGAATTCATCAACCAAAATGGTTTTGAATGCATGGTCGATATTTTAATAAAACTAAGAAAGCTTGATGCAATTTTTAGAGAAGTTCCTCTGGTTCTTAGGTATGATTTAAAACTCGGTGAGAGCAAAATGAGAGTTGCTAGAACTATCACCAGAAGTTTGGTTCTGATTGCAAAACACCGTCTTTTTCCAAGCGTAGCTGTTTAATCAGGAGAGTGAGATTGAAAATCCCTTCGCAGAGAGAAAATATCCCTTTAGATCTCAATTTGGTTTTTAGAAAGAATGGGCTCGCTCAATTAAAAAAACTCACCCAAGATTCCTCTACCGTTGAATCCCCTGAAGTTGGATTGTGGTCTTGTTTATATCTCAAAGAACAGCCTTTTGCAGACGTGACCCCCCGAGCTCTTCTTGTGGGAGACTCTCATGTCGTAGCCCAATATAAAAAACATGAAACCTACTTGGAACTGAATCGAAAGCTCCAATCTTTCATGCCGACACTCTTCGTGGCTCAAACACCTGCAGCGCTCGATAGAGGGGCCTTACCCGGCGAGAGAACTCTTCATAGTCCTCTTTTTCCATCTCTTCATCTCAAAGCCATAGCAAGTGCAAGATGTGTTGTAAGTTTTCACATCGAGCCTGTCTTGGTTGCTATCGCAAATCGAGTTCCAGCTGTTTTTGTGGGTGGTAAAGAGAGTGAAGAGGCTGAGTTAGCTCGACGCATGGGAGTTCCAGTGATTCTGGGCACTGAACCTGCCAAAATGGTCGCTGAAATAGAAATGTATTTCACTCACTACTCTTGGAGAAAAATCGATGAGTTTTGTAAATTGATCAAAGAGGAAATGGGACTCCCTGAGATTCAGTCAATAAAACCCATGACCGGTTTTTCTTTGGGGACTTTCAACGTCTGCACGATTACCGATTCCAATTATCTACCCTTTTTTCTAGGGTTTATCGAAAATGTTGATCGGGCATCGAATGGAAATTTTAAGTGCCATGTTCTGACCCTAGATTCGCAAGTCCATCATGCGATAAAAAAAATGAAACTTTCTTCGAAAATCGAAGAGATATTCATTCAAGATTTGTGGGAACCGGAGACTTGGTTACGAGTAAGTAAGCGTTCAATTGCGAGTAGAGCTTTTTCTTCTAAACCACTTCTTATTTCAAAAGTACTTAAAGAGGTATCTGGGCCTGTGTTTTACTGTGACTCCGATGTTTTTTTCTTTGAAGATGTGAAGTCACTTCAGTATGTGATGGGTGACGACGATGTTGTTCTTTTTCCCCACTTAAACGACCAATATCCTGCAGCTCAACTCGATGGTCTTTATAATGCCGGAATGATAGCTGTAGATTCTGGGGCTGAGCACTTTCTGCATTGGTGGAGTGATTTGTGTGCTCAAGAATGCAGTTTTGATCA
>DDPO01000080.1:0-218 GCA_002342225.1 Bdellovibrionaceae bacterium UBA2466
TGAAGAGTTTCTAGCACTTTCTTTCTTGCCTCATGGCTCTTGTCCACTCTTGGGCCATATTTATTAAGCGCTATCGCCGATAACCTACCCTGATAATGACTCTGCGATACTTGTATATCAATCACCCGATGCCCTTTCTTTTGCACCGCAAGAGCTATCGATAAGGGCTTTAATCGAGTGTGTTCAAAACTTAACATCTCATCAAACTGAACAGAGCT
>DDPO01000080.1:266-1977 GCA_002342225.1 Bdellovibrionaceae bacterium UBA2466
AGAAACTTTCTTACGACCGTTTTAAAATTAATCTTTAATAGCTTTGCAATACGTCTTTGAGTCGTGGCCGAACAGTACAAATGAAAAATAGGCTCATTTAAATACGGCTTCTTCTGCCGGTAAGTTCGGTAAAACGTATGGCTAGAAAACTTTTTCTTACAACCTCTACACTGATAGCGAGGAACCCTTTGATGGTTCCATTGGGTAATGTAGTAACCCTTCTTAACATAAAAACCTGTATTCGGATGCTTATGAAACCAGCACTTTGGATTGGGGCAATAGGCTTTGGCTCTTCTCACAAAAAAGCCAGTACTGCAATTCTAGCCCTCTATCAATCGCCTAAGAGAAGCGTAATTACTCATGAATTCTTCCCCCNNTTACCCCCATCAGGTCCACTCAAAGGGGGCAGGTATCGAATTTATTGAGGAGGCCACATCCCTCTCTTTTGAAGCTCGCTCATCAGCAAATCAACTGGGGACGAGGTTTCAGCCGACTTCTCTTCTCGGACAAACCCTTCACCATCCCATCTCTCAATAAAAGCATCCGACTTTATTTGGCCGTTAATACGTATCCAATTGCCATCAAGCCTCTGAAAAAGCACTGTGCCCTCTTGTTGGGGAATATCCAACTTCATAGCTCGTTCATTCATAACTTTCAAATCCACTCCCAACTCAATCATGCTAGCGTTGAATCTTTGAGCAGCTGCAACAATACCGCGAACAGCTTCTAACTTCTCTGGCGTATCAGCTTCTGCCCTTAGTTTTGCGCCTTGTGCTTCGATGATGGGAACATTTCCCTTAGCGGGCGTTTGAGTAGAGGCAACAATCAGATCAATTCCCCAAGGCATGAAACCTAAGTTTTGTGCAATTAGTTTGGCGGGGGCACTTGGCGAAGTTAGAGTGGCTCTATCTGCCATATTAAGAGCAACTCCAATGAGAGGCGCGTCTCCACCATACTCTTCCTGTCGAAGTCCCAAATCTCTTGCAAATTTACGATAGTTCTCTGGCCACCAAGCCTTTTCGACCTGTTGAATCTCCTCTTCCGTCAACGTAGGGTACTTGGCTCGGAGATCTCCAGTCACATCAACCCCGTTGTGTAAACGAATAGCTTCCATAATTTGTTCGGAATACTTTTGCACTAACGCTTTTCCCTCTGGAGTTGTGGTATCAATCCCCCGTTGCTTCATTGTTTCTTTTACGACTCTAGGAATTCCAGCGATACTATGGAGTTCGTGAGAAAGAATGAAATCTCTTAAAAATGGAGCAAGCTCTGTTTTTTTTCCTTCAGTTTTTAACTTAATGTAATCAGAAATAGCCTTATCCAGAAACCCTTTGCCGATATCGTGAGCTGCCACAGCAAGTCTTAGCGAGGGGATATCGATACCAAGGGCTTTAAATTTCTCTTCGTGTTGCTTAAGAAATTCGAAATGGTCCTTCATGTGGCCTACATTACCTTTAGCCGCCGGACTAGCACCCGGTGTATCGGCAGCTGATTGGTAATCCTCGATGAATGCTTTCTCAAGAGCGGATATCATGTCAGGGGGAATATCAAGCTTTTTACCTTCTTCCAGAAGTTTTGCTCCGGTTCCTTTGCGACTAATTCTCTCAGCTGCTTTAAACCTCAAACGACATGCAGCCTCTGACCCACCCACACATTCCATCAAAATTTTACACTCAACACTCCCTGCAAATGCTTGAGAGTTGGATAACAG
>DDPO01000080.1:1985-12665 GCA_002342225.1 Bdellovibrionaceae bacterium UBA2466
TCGAATACAACATACTGAAAAACCAAAGTTAAAAGAGCTTGCTTAAATCTATCAACACTCAAAATTACGAAGTGTTCACATTTTAGGCATGGAAAACCAATTTAATTTCAATGATTTATTTTTGCTCAAACTCTTTTCTGCAAAAAAGAAATACAAGCGTGAATCTTTTTTTCATCTGGTTCCTACCTAAACACCGTTGGTATACAACCTGCAACTGGCGATATTCCAAATTGTGTAAAGTCAGGTGGAGTAACTCCAACTCCAGCACCAGTTGTTCAACTTCCCCCCTGCCCGCAGGAGCATGTGGAAATATTCAGTGTTTAAGCGGATACTCTCTGTCCTCTGGTAACACCTGTGTAACCCACCAATGTGTCCCCAATTCAACTGTGACTTTATCTTGCAGCGTTAACCTTGGAACAGGCACCCAACAAAAATATTGTGGGCAGGATGGCCTCTCATCAAGCTTGAGTCTATGCACAGCAACCAGCTGTAACGGAGGAGCTTTCCTGAAGGACGGTCAATGTTTCAGTTTCCAAGAAGAAACTAAAAACGAGATAATAAGCCCTCAGCATGTGACTTGGAATGATACTGGAGTGCTTATAACCAGCAATACAGCGGAATTGAATATTACAGTTTCAGGCGACGTAAGCTATGCCCCCGCTGCTTTTTTTAACAAACTCCCAAACCTACCCAAAAAATCGACCGCAGATGGTGTGAGTGTTCAGAGCTTTAACCATTGCAAGCTTGCAGCAGGAACAGAATTCAAAAGTGTTGCAGTTCTTGGAAGAATCGGTACCAATGCTCCGTTTTTGGTTGGAACTTCTCTCTCTGCCGCTGTAAAGGACCAGATCAAGGGCCAAGTGGGCAAACTTCAATTCATAGTCAATGACATTAAATGCACCGAAGGAAACCAGGATTGGTTTTACGCAAATATCCAAACTAAATCCCGCTTTTAAGAATTGTTAGACTTTTGCAAAAGACATCAGTGAGTCTTCGGCGATGTACTGTTCTTATGAGGAATAGCTTCTGTTTGCGGTTGGTTCTGAAGTGTCCAAAAAGGCAGAACAAAGTGAGACACCACAGGGGACGCTAGAAAAGGTTCCTGAGAAGAGACCGCGGAGTTCACACACCGTTTTTGTGTCAGATTAAGCTTTTGGTCCTGCTCCTCAACTATCGCATCAGATCCCAATTGCTGAAGAACCCTTTTTTTAGTTTCGGCCTCAGTCACTTTCTCACCATTTGCGATAGGAATTGAAACCGTCTTCTCATGATGAGACGTAAAAGCCCTCATCCACTCATCACCAGAAATAATCTGATTTGAATCTTTGTCTATTTGAGAAAATTCTCCAGGTTCGCAAAGTAACCTCAAGATATTGCGAGTTGCAGGGTCTATTTTTAAGTTTATTTTAACAATAGGGTTTGCGATTGCAATTCCGGAAGTCTCCCAACTGGAACAACTCGCTCCGATATTACCACCTTCGGTACAATTNNGGAATAGCCTCTATTTTCACTTTTTCCGGATGTTCCTGCCAAAACATTTGGGTTGCAAGATAATGGCGGTGCTCTAAATCGGCCATTCCATGGCCAACAATAAAAACTGGGGTCTGGGGCGGAAGCTTTTCTATTGCGAGTTCTTTTCCTACAGACAAGGGCTCCACGTTGTTTTTTCTAACTACTTCGACCTGAGCCGTTTTGCAGCTCTTAAGCCTTCTTTCAATCTCATCACAAGCGTTACTGATAACTTTATCTGTGGGGTAACAGAGAACTACAGCCTTGGCTTTTGACAGTGAGTCGACTTGAGAATTTCCAGCAAAGCAACTGAACACATTTAAAAAAAGGACGAATAATAAAATACGCATGTAAGCCTCTCACGGTTCCTTTGATTATGAACCTTCTTGTAGGTAATGCACGAAATCCCTTTTCTGTTAGAATACTGGACAAGCGGAGGGATTCCAATTGAAAGTTCTTATACACGCTCTCGGTGCAGATCAGGGAGGAGCTGTACGTTTTTTATCTGGGTTCTTGCCAGCGCTGGAGAGCTCCAAATCTACTCTTGAATCAAAACCTGTATATTATATTTTGATACGAGACAAAATTCGCATCTCTAAACAGAATTCTAAGTTAACTTTTTTGAAAGTTCCCAATTGGCTGGGATCTCATGTTTTGGCTCGACTTATCTTTGACAACTTACTCCTTCCCTTTTTAATGAAAGTGAAGCGAATAGACTGCTTGGTGACCCTTACAAACCTCGGACCTCTTTGGGGAGCAAAAAGACATATTAATTTCCAACGCAATGCTGTCTTTTTTTCTAGGTGGTATTTTCATCAAATCTCATTCAAGGAAAAAATCGTCTACTTGCTCAGAAAAGCCTACCTATTTGCTTTGATGAACCGAGCTACAAAAGTGATTGTTCCTTCAAACTCGATGCTTTCTTCCATACCAAAAAATTTGGTAGAGGCCGATCCCGACAAATTCTTTGTTTTTCCTCACGCAGTGGAAAAACTTTCTCCCTTAGAAGTTTCTCAAGTGCCTAAAAGACTGGTTGAAGTCACAAGTCACTCCCCAATGATTTTTTTCTATCCGTCGCTTTATGCAATTTACAAAGGTTTTCCAGTGCTGCTACGAGCTCTGGGAAAACTTAAACGAATCGAAAAATTAGATTTCAAATGTCTTTTTACAGTTGAACTTGATTCGTTCGGAGCGGATAGAAGCAAGATTTCCACCATTCTACGACAAGAACAAATTGAAAATGATGTCATCTTTTTAGGCAATCTTTCGTTTCAAGAAGCAGATTACATCTATCGAAAAACCCAATGCTTGGTCTACCCCTCGATCCTAGAAAGTTTTGGATTTCCTCTGGCTGAAGCTTTGAGCTACAGTCTACCCATAATAGCTGCCGACACCCCGATTAATCGAGAAATATGCCAAAATGGAGCTCTTTATTACCCGCCGATCGACAGCGAAAGCTTAGCAGCGCACTTGAAGTCTGTTTATGATCCATCCGTACGAGAAAAACTTTCGAATGAAGGGAAATCTCAGTTTGAGAGTCGGGATTGGCGATGGTCCACTTACGTCAGAGAGTTCGAAAAACTTCTCTAGTTCTGCTCTTTGCTTCTTGACCATAGTTTGATAGTGTTTCGACCCGTAGGAGTCACAAATGCTTTACGAAAACATCTTAGGCGCCATCGGTAGAACCCCATTAGTCAGAGTCAATCGTCTGGCTTCTCACCTCGAATGTAATCTTTACGCTAAATGTGAATTTATGAACCCTGGAGGTTCGGTAAAAGACCGCATCGGCTGGAGAATGGTTGAAGATGCTGAGAAATCCGGTCGCATTAAACCTGGAGATACTCTCATTGAGCCCACCAGTGGAAATACGGGAATCGGCATAGCTCTAGCTGGGGCAGTGAAGGGTTACCGAGTCATCATCACTATGCCCGAAAAGATGAGCCGCGAAAAACAGGTTGTTCTTGAGGCACTTGGAGCTGAAATTATTCGCACACCGACAGCAGCGGCTTGGGATTCTCCTGAAAGCCACATCGGAGTGGCGAAAAAACTTCAAAAAGAACTTCCCAATGCTCATATTTTAGACCAGTACGGTAATCCATCGAACCCCCAAGCCCATTACGAGACAACAGCTGAGGAAATCATCAATGACTTGAACGGAAAAGTAGACATGGTGGTCATGACGGCTGGAACCGGAGGAACTCTGACAGGAGTTGCCCGTCGACTCAAAAAACACAACCCCAATGTACAGATTATAGGGGTTGATCCCGTTGGTTCTATTTTAGGTGGCGGCACTTTAATTGCGCCCTATAAAGTAGAGGGTATTGGTTACGATTTTATACCTGATGTCTTAGATCGTTCTTTGGTAAGTCGCTGGATTAAAACCACCGACAGAGAGTCTTTTATTCTAGCAAGAAGAATGATTCGCGAAGAAGGATTGTTGTGTGGAGGCTCATGTGGTTCTGCCATGTTCGGAGCTCTAGAAGCTGCGTCTTCGCTTAAAAAAGGACAAAATTGCGTAGTGATTCTGCCCGACGGGGTAAGAAACTACATGACGAAGTTTATTGATAACCAATGGATGCGAGAAAATAAATTCTCAAGTGTCTCCTCGCTTCATGGAACTGTTTCTGAATTAATTCGACAGCAGGATCGATCCAGTTTAATAACTTTAGAGCACACCGAAAAAATTTCCAAAGCCATCTCCATCATGAAAGACAAAGGAATTTCTCAAATTCCAGTGACTCAAGATGGCTGGTTGTTGGGACTTTTAACGGAAGATTATGTTTTACAAGTCCTGTCCACTAAGCAAGTTAATGGGGACAGTTATGTATATATGGTAACGGACCGCTCTGTTGCCTGCGTCGAGGAAGCAACCCCCTTGGATGCTCTACATGACACGTTAATGAGAACTCACTGTGCCGTAGTTATCGATTCAAAAAAACGTCCTCAAAAAATCGTCACCAAGATTGATTTGGTAGAGTGGATGACTCGGCCTCGTTAAGGCGAAAAACGCTTGAATTTGGGCATAACTCCCTCAATAATGAGGGAGTTTAAAGGCTTTAATTTTACGGAGGCTCCATCATGGGCAATGCAAATATTGTAAATTTGGACGACAACTCTTTTTCGGATGCAGTAGAGAAAAACTCTACTCCGATCTTAGTAGATTTTTGGGCTGAATGGTGCATGCCCTGTCGAGCTTTAGCTCCAGTCATTGATGAACTAGCCAACGAGTTTCAAGGCAAAGTTCGATTTGCCAAAGTCAATGTAGATGACTGCAAATCGGTTCCAAGTCAGTTTGGAATTCGTGGAATTCCCACCCTCATTCTTTTTCAAGATGGTAAAAAAGTGAATGAGTTGGTCGGCAATCAGCCCAAAGAAAAAATTAAGATGATGTTGTCTAAAGTCGTTTCTTAAGGCTGTAATGACCCACGACTCTAAGCTTGCTGAAGCCTTCGATTTTGCAAGCCGAATTCATCACACTAAAACTTGGAAAGAGACTTCTCGGTCTTTTCTCCACCACCCTATGGCCGTGGCGAGTCTAGTGATGTTTTACGGCGGTGATAGTTCTCAAACAATAGCAGCTCTTCTGCATGACACTATCACGGAGACTGCTATAGTTGATGACATTAAAAAGCAATTTGGGTCGGACGTTGCTGATTTGGTAAGCGCCTTTGAAGATCCGCCAGAAGTATTGCAGAAAAAACTTGAATGGGCAGAAATTAAAAAAGCCTATTTAAAAAAGATCGAGACTCTTTCCAGTCGTTCGATTTTTGTGATTGCGTGTGAAGAACTCCATGAGCTTTCGGTACTTATTCACGATGCTAAGTATTTGGGCGCTGCTGTATGGAAAAGATTTCCGGTACCTGCCAGAGATCTTGGGTGGTATTACAAATCTCTAAGTACGATTTTCTACCACAAACTGAAAGAGCCTCAATATCAGGCGTTAGTCTCTGAATTTGCCACACAAACCAAAGTTCTCTCAAATCAGGTTTTCGAAGGGGCTTAATTTAATAGCTCACGTGCGGGATTTTTTTATCGAGGAAATTAAGATAGGGTTCCCACAGACTATGCGCTGAACGCGTTTGGAGTGTATTGTAAAATCCCGGTAACCAAGTGGGGGTTTTAGGCTTGTTGAGAAGTCTCATGCCTACTTCTTCAGGGCTTTTATCGCTCTTCTTTTGGTTACACTTCACACAAGCAGTCACAATGTTTTCCCAAGTACGCTTTCCACCCTTCACTGCCGGTTTCACATGATCCATTGTTAACTCTTTGTCGCTAAATTTTACATAGCAGTATTGGCACCGATACTCATCTCGAGCATAAAGATTAGCTCGTGAAAACCGGATAACAGGACCATGTTTTTTTAAGTTCACCCAACGTCGGAGTCTTATGACGGCTGGAATTTTAAAAGCTTGGCTGACGGTATTAATTGAGGAGGAATACTCTTCGAGGATTTCAACTTTGTTTTGAAAAACTAAAATAAAGGCTCGCTGCCAAGAAACCACACGTAAAGGCTCAAAGCCCGCATTCAATAGCAAAGTGTGATGCATGAGAATACTTTATTCTAAAAAGGTTTATTTAAAAGGCAAACCTGTTTTAAGTATAACTTGATCTCCCAACATCAAACTCTGGTATTCCATGGCGGGTAGTGAATTTATTTCTCTTTCTCGCTCGAATCTAGCGACACTGGTCGATTCCCCGACCTGCTTTACTTTAAGCTCACCCAAGCTCACTTTCATGACGTGCCAATCACTCGAAGCGAGTCGATTGGGCACTGGAACATAGCGATAAACTTCAACGATATCCCCTACTTTAAGCCCATCCCTCTCACCGAGGTCGATAAAGTAATCCTTAGGGGGCAATGGCTCGCTATAACTCATTCTAAGCCTTCTAGCGACTTGAATAATGGTTCCTGTGGAAGTGGCTTGAGCCTCTACGGTAGTTAAGAGCATTAACAAAATAATGGAAATGACTCGTTTCACATCTCACTTATCGACAAATTGTGAAAATTTCTTCACAGTCTATCGATGTTTTTTCTTTTGCAGAGCATTATAAACGTCGGATGATGCTACACCTAGTCGAGCAGCTACATGTTTAGCCCAATCTTTGTCTGAGGCTAACCTTACTGAGATCTCTTGGTCGAGATCTGAAACTGTCTCCTTCTCTCCGGGAACTAAAACAATAGCGTACTCTCCAATTTCCTGAAGTGAGTCGGGCACGATAGAGTCTAAGTTGAACCAACGATATTCTTCAAACTTTTTGGTCATCTCTCGACCGATAAATAAAGATCCTTTCGGAAAAGTCTTTTTCAATTCAGTTACTGTTTCACGAATTCTCTTGGGGGACTCAAAAAAAACAGCGGGGATACCCCGTTTAGCTAAGTTTTCCCAGAGGAGATTTCGCTGTTTGTCTTGAGAGGGAATGAATCCGATAAATTCAAACTCCGAAGATGAGAGACCGCAGACTGAAATTAATGTTGTTAAACTTGAGACTCCGGGCACTGGAATGACTGGAATGTTCTCAAGATGAGCTCGTTGAGCGAGCTGAGCGCCGGGATCGGAAATCGCGGGAGTACCTCGGTCTGTAACCAATCCGACCGATTTTCCCTCGCTGAGCAATTGAATCGCACTTTCAGTAGCTTCTTTCAAATTATGCGAAGCATAAGAATATATTCTTTTTCCTTCGATAGAAATCTTTAAAGCCAAGAGAAGTTTTTGAAATTCCCTGCTGTCTTCGGCGAAAAAAACATCGAGAGTATTAAAAGTTTCAATTGCTCTCAGCGTTATATCCCCAAGATTCCCCAAGGGGGTCGCTATGATGTATAATTTAGAGGTCATTTAACTTTTTCTCTTCTTTCTTAAGGAATCACCATGATAATGCGAGCTAAGCAAGACGGTAAAGTAGTAGTTTTTGAACTCGAAGGTCATTTAGAGTTTGAGAGCACAGTTAAATTCCAAGAAGCCTGCGAAGATCTTCTTACAAAACAACCCGATACTCGCTTGGTTTTTAACTTTCAAAAACTCAAATTTGTTGGCTCGAGTGGTATTAATCACTTCATCACGACCATGAAAGAACTTCTTTCAATGAAACCCACTCCAAAAATGATCCATGTATCCACTGAATTTGACAAAATTTTTAATGCTTACAGAACTGCAAAATATCCCTTCCCAGTTTATGAAGACTTAAACAAGGCTTTAATAGCTTTTGAAACCCCGACCGAAACAGAAGCTCCAAAAGCCAAAAAGAAAAAGAAAGTTTCCGAGCCCCCTACCCTTTAAGCTCAATCGAACTCAGCTCTCCTCAAGAACAGGTTGCCAGGAAAAACTTCGTCGATGGATAGTAGAGGGCCCCAACTTCGTTAAACATTGTCGATGGTAAACACTTCCATAACCTTTGTGTTTAGAAAAACCATAGCCTGGAATTGTTTGATCGAACTCTTCCATCCATCGGTCACGGGTTACTTTAGCTAGAATGGAAGCAGCGCCGATTGAAAAAGATAAGGAGTCACCCTTCACAATAGCTAAATGTGGAGTCACGATCTCTAAAGTACCCCTTCCATCCATAAGAACATAATCAGGCTTTAATGAAAGCCCCTCGAGAGCTCGTTTCATAGCCAACTTCGCTGCATGATAAATATTGATAGAATCGATCTCTTCAACTGAGGCTTGAGCTAAACTAAACGCTAAAGCCCTTTGTCTGATCTCTTCTGCAATTTTTTCTCTTTTTTTTGCAGACAGCTTTTTTGAATCATCAATGCCGTCAGGTATGTTGTTAGGATTTAAAATAACTGCAGCCGCAACAACTGGGCCGGCAAGGCAACCCATTCCGACTTCATCCACTCCTGCGATACACGAATACCCTCGTGCGTTGCACTCAAGTTCGTATTTCCACTTTGAATCCAAGGGGTCTTTTACACCTGAAAGGGTGAATTTGATTTTTTAGGCTTTGGGAGCTACTTCAGGAGCTTTCGCTTCAGCTGTTTCAGGGGCGACAGCTGCTGGTTCAGCAGTCTCTTCAGCTAACATTTCTGCACCGAATCTCTCAGCTTCTTTCAAGCGAGCTTTTTTACCTTTCAACTCTCTTAAGAAGTAAAGGCGTGAACGTCGAACTTCACTCGATGTTTCTACAACAATTTTTTCAATAAAAGGAGAATGAACAGGAAAAATTCTCTCAACGCCCACTCCTTCAGAAATTTTTCTGACAGTGAATGTGGCTCCAGGACCTTTTCCAGATTTAGGACTTTTTGAAATCACTAATCCTTTGAAAGCTTGAATACGCTCTTTTTCACCCTCTTTAAGTCTTACGGAAACATTCACTCTGTCTCCGACTCTGAAGTTGGGTCTCTTTTTTTCTTGAGCTTTGTTAATATTTTCCAAAATCTGGTTCTGCATTTTTCAATTCTCCAAAACGGGCAATCTAAGAAAGTAGCCACACATAGTCAAGTATTTTTTCAGGAATCCAACACCACAAAAGCTTGAAATTTTAGCAACTTGGATAGTCATCCCTTGTTTTACTCCCCTTTGACACTCTTTTTAGCCCCAGTTAGTATCAGGGCCTAAAATCACAAATGCTTCAAGGAAGGTCCCTACAGTGCCACAAAAAACAAAAAAATCCACAACTTCTCAAAAATCCCCCTCAAAAACGAAAGCCATTAGGGCCTCTTTAAGACTAAGAATTCCAAATAGCGAAGCCCATTATGGGGGTAATTTAGTTTCGGGAAGCAAAATACTCGAATACTTTGGAGATGTTGCCACTGAACTCTTAATCCGGCTCGATGGAGATGAAGGGCTTTTCAGGGCCTACGACAATGTTGAGTTTCTAGCCCCTGTTTTCGGTGGTGATTACTTAGAAATCGAGGGCCAGATTACGGAAGTCGGAAACACTTCACGGAAAATGCTATTTGAAGCTCGCAAAGTCATCGAACCCGAGCCTAAAGTAGCCCCCAGTGCAGCCAAAGTATTAAAAACTCCCACGGTTGTAGTTCGAGCCAGCGGGACTTGCGTTACCCCAAAAAACCTTCAAAGAAACTTAGAATGAGTTCGATTTCTTATCAACAAAGTGGTGTGGATGCCAATAAAGCTGATGAAATTATAGAAAGCTTTTCCGACTACTTAAAATCTCGCCCTAGAGACCCCAGAGTTTTATCTGGAATTGGTCCCTATGCCTCTTGCTTTGCTTTAAAAGAAACCCTCCATCAATACCAAGACCCACTGATGGTTTCATGCTGTGATGGTGTCGGCACTAAAGCCAAACTAGCCCTCGATTGGGGTATGATTGAACGACTTGGGGAAGACTTAGTTGCAATGAATGTGAACGACCTCCTCTGTGTGGGAGCTACCCCTCTCGTTTTTCTCGACTACTATGCTTGTGGGAAATTACAGAAAAACCAATTACTACCTCTCCTAAAAAGCATTCAAAATGCCTGTGAAATGGCCGAATGTTCACTTGTGGGGGGTGAAACTGCAGAGATGCCGGGTCTCTATCTCGATAGAGATTTTGATCTCGCAGGATTCAGTGTAGGGCTTGTGGAGAGAAACTCAGTCTTGGGAGAAGCCAAAGTAAGACCGGGAAATTTTTTAATCGGAATCGAATCGAGTGGTCTTCACTCAAATGGGTACTCACTCGTGCGAAAAATTGTAGAGAGAGCGGCTATTGACCCTAGATCAAAATGCTCTTTTTCGACAGAGACTTGGGCAGAAACTTTGCTTAAACCCACTCAGATTTATGTAAAGGCTCTTAAATCCCACTTCAATCAACTTACCGGACTCGCACACATCACGGGGGGTGGAATCACAGGAAATCTTCCGAGAATCTTACCCAAAAGATCCCAAGCCAAAGTATCGGTTAGCAAAATATTTTTCTCTCCCGTTTTTAAGTGGGTCCAAAAACAAGCCAACCTCTCAACTCTCGAAATGCTTGAAACTTTCAATTGCGGTGTAGGAATGATTGCAGCCTGCGAATCTACCTATGCAGAAAAACTCATACATTCCCTGAAAGAACACTCTTTAAAAGCTCAGATTATCGGGCAAGTCGAAAATTCCAGCAAAACGCATTTAAATGATGAGCCTTCGGTCCTATGGGATTAAAAAAAAGAGTTCTTGTTCTCGCTTCAGGAAGGGGTAGTAATTTTTGTGCTATTGCAGATGCAATCTCTTTGGGAATCATCCCAAATGC
>DDPO01000080.1:12697-28634 GCA_002342225.1 Bdellovibrionaceae bacterium UBA2466
TCGAAATATTTCGGGGTTTGTTATCGAATCTAACCAGTATCGAAAACACGGTAAGCTTGATCGAAATGCTTACGAAGAGAAGCTTTTAAATTTAATGCTCTCTCTTAAACCAGATTTGATTTGTCTTGCAGGGTATATGCTGGTGTTAGGTAAAAAAATTGTAGAAGCTTTCCCTAGAAAGATAATCAATATTCACCCTTCACTCCTTCCCAAATTTCGAGGGCTTCATGCCCAAAAACAAGCGCTCGAAAGCGGTGATAAAATTACGGGCTGCACAGTTCATTGGGTGACTGAAGGTCTCGATGAAGGCCTCGCCATTCTGCAAGCAGAGGTCCCCATTCTCTCAGGCGACAATGAAGAAAGTTTAAGTCTGCGAATGCTTCCAATCGAGCACCAAACTTACATTTCAGCGTTGAAATTAATTTTGAAGTAGGCCGTTTAATTCTTTAGGTCAAACCAGTCAATCACCTCCGGAAGACAATCACGAAGTCCCTTATAATCCAAGCTTTCAGGCGTCATAGAAAGAAGAGCCGAGCGCAATAGATTTCTTTCTCTGTCGTTCCTTCTAATCTCTTCCCCGTCGATAAAGTAAACGTGAATACCAAAAAAATAGGCTTCTAAATGGGGCAGCCCAAAGATCAGTTGCCTTTCCAGCCTCAAAATAAAAGGAGATTTTTCACTGCTTTTATCAAAAACCCGCCCCTTCCATTGGTCTGGATCAACCCCAGAAGGAGCTTCCGGATGATGATTGAGTCGGGAATCGGTACCGAATCCCCAAACAAATCTCACGTAAGGCCCCTTTCGAATAGAGCCGTCGACTAATTGGGCCCCAGTTCTGATCATTTTCTCTGCGCCAGCAATGGGACGATGGACATCGGCAAAATTTCTTCCAATTTTTGACTCAGGAGCCCAGTGACTAGGACTACATAGGTGAAGAGCAGATAACCAGCCCTCTTTTTTTTCTTCAGTTCTCGACGTGATCGCTATGTCCTCTTGGATTTGACATGCTAGAGCGTCCAGTCCTGAAACATAGGTGGGACTTACGTTAGCATTTTCCACCCCGATCCAGATCCAAGCTCTGTCAAACAACAGAGTCTCTCCAGTAAGTTTGCAGTGCAGCTTTCTCAGATTTTCGGAACTATCCAAGACGAACAAATTCGGCCAATCCAGAAGCATTCGATTCACCATGAATTCGTAAACACCGCACTCAATTTCTTGGGTTAATTCATGGGTTAAAACATATTTACTTAATCGCTCCGATCGACATGCGAGTTTGTTAGAACGATAAAGAGAAAACTGGGAATCTAATTGAAACGTTTTTTGATCTTGTGAACCGTTACCGAAATCCGTCCCAAAGTTTCTAAAATTCGGAGCTACTTCATAAATCCCTTTGTCTAACGGGAAATATCTGGCTGGTTTAGGTAAGTTATCGACCTCTTTAAAAGCCATATTAAACTTTTAGACCCCAATATATCAGTGCACGCAACAAGACAATTTTGAACAAGTAACCGACCACCAGTTTGCGATAGTTCACTGGCTGAAAACGGTACCATAATTCAAGGCGACTAATGGGACCTTCAAAAAAACACCTGTTAGATTCTGTAACTAGCCAGAGATGTTTGCGTTTCTGAGTTATTAGCCGATCCATACCGATCGGAGATAACATACCGTGTTAACTGTTGCAACGTTTGAGGAAAAGTTATTTTCTCAATGGGACCACGAGAGCTTCTCCCTCTAAGGTGTGCTCACCGTGCTGATTCTCGGTCCAAAGAGCCAAAGAGAGAGAACCATCGGAATTAATACTTCTTATTTTTCCAGAAGCAGTGATCGTATCCCCTGGAAAAGTTACTTTTTTGAACCGACAACTGAAAGATTTCATCTCAAATTCCGTGGGTGAAAAATTGTAATTCACACAATCCCCCATAAAAGCCATCGATAACATTCCATGCGCAATCACTGAGGGAAAGCCAGCGGCTTTGGCAAAGTTTTCATCAAGGTGGATGGGATTGCTGTCACCAGAGGCTTTGGCATATTGAATGAGCTGTTCTCGAGAAATCGGAGCTTTAGACAATGACCGAAGAGGCTGATTAACTTCAAAAATCATGACGGACCCTTTTCGGTTTCTCTTAAGACGAATGAGGAGATGCTTCGAAGCTTTACTACATTGTCGACTTTTACTTCAGATTCCATGGTCACAAAGACCATTCCCCGTTTCTGTTTTGAAGAACCTAATTTGGTCTCCACGACCAGCAAATCCCCTTCAATAAACTTCGAAATAAATTGATACTCTTGATCAGTGTGAAGCAAAGTCTTGAGATTTACTTTTAGTCTCTCTAAAAAGTCGAACTCCGCTTTTCTAAGAGTCGTTGCAAAAGTTGGCGCCGCACCAAGGGCGTATTGGGCACTGACCGCTTGATTGAATTGCATGAACCCTTGGTTGGTTAAGGGCCCGACCTTAAAAACAATCGGTGTCAAATCTGTGTTTAAATCGATTAACATAGGCCATACCCTATAAATGTTCTTAAGTTTACCATGACTATTGCTTATAGGAACCCCCTAATGATACTTCCTTGAGTCGATTTAACTTAAACTAGGATATAATCTCGAACTTTAAGCGCTCATCATCGGAAGGGTTCAAATTGAAAAGGTTGTTCAGCATAACTCTTATTTTGTTACTTTTCGCGCTGTATATGGTTCTATTTTGTTGTGTTCCTTTTGTGATCTTGGGAAACCCATGGGGGATACTGTTGGGCTTTTTCGGTTCTGTAATGCTTCTGTTCACGCTTTTCTACCAAGCTGACAGAAAGATCTTTGCTCAATTATCACTTGAACCCTTAAGTAGAGCTGAAGCCCCTGAAATCTATCACGTTCTTGAAAAAGGTTGCAGAAGGCTCAATATAACCGAACCTTCAATTGCGCGTCTGAAAAGCGAGGCTCTCAACATTGGCGTGTTTGGACTAACCCAAGGGCGAACCTTTTTAATTGTAACAGATGGTTTACTGAACAAAGTTAACCGAAGCCAGCTAACCGCTTTGGTCGGCCGAGAACTAACTTCGATATATTATGGAGATAGTCTCTTAAGCTCTTGGCTTGCAAGGTTTTTGGGACTCTTGGAAAAGGCTTCTCTTCCCTCAAAAACCATGTCCTCCAAACACAGGAGTTTCTATTCGATTCGATGGGTTGTAACTCGAATGGTATTTGTACCTATCGCAATTATTCCAGAAACCCTTCTTTTGAAAATACGACGTAAAATTAACCTAGATATGGAATCTATTAAATTAACTCGGCTCCCCAGCGAATTGGCAGAAAGCTATCGACTCATTGAAGCTTCCTCCGCACGAGCTTGTCTGAAAGCCCCAGTAAGCCTGAGTCCCCTTTTTCTGGCCTCCCTTCATCAATCGGACCCCATTTCAAAACTTATCATTTCACATTCGAGCCATTCCCGATTATTAGACTCCATTAAGGAATTGAGACAATACTCATGAGCTTTAATTTATATCTTTACGCTATTCTCATTTTTTCAGCTGCATTTTTAGGCGGGGTTTTCCCAATCCTGTACCGGTCTGAAAATGAGAATCACCTCAAAATTTTCATTAGCTTTGGAGCTGGTTTATTGCTGTCTATGTCTTTTCTCCACATGATCCCAGAAGCACTCAAATTAGTTCCAAACTCTTCAGGGCTGTGGCTTTTAACCGGCTTTTGCCTTCTTTTGTTCCTTGAGAGATTTATTATGGTTCATGCCTGCGAGGAGCATGGCTGCCATTATCATACGATTGGGATCGCTGCATTCGTGGGTCTCACTATTCATGGAATCATTGAAGGTTTTGCTCTGGCCTCAAGCCAAATGGTTACCAATCTCGGGCCACTCGTTTTATTAGCCATCGTTTCACACAAAGCTCCTGCTGGTATTGCTCTGACGTCTATTCTGAAAATGTCGAAGAAAAAAAATCCTCAAATTTTACAATTTGTCATTGGAGTGGCTTTATCAGGACCCCTTGGAATCTTTCTTGCTTACTGGATTTTACGAAGTGAATACTACTCCTCAACCGCGGGTATTTTACTATCCATCTCGGCGGGAACTTTCTTGTATATTGGAGCGTGCGATCTTTTACCGGAAATACACCGGACCGACGGGGAGAAACTTAAGCGACTAGTTGCTTTTTGTCTTGGCATATTCACCACAATCTTAAGTGGTTATCTTTTCGATTGATCAATGAAATTGCGGTTAGTTTCATTTGAAGGAACTCGAACCTCTTTTTTATTTATTTCAGGGACTTCGAGCATAGCCACTTTACTTTCAATTTTTTTAACCATCTCTTGATCCTTCCCTTTTGCCAATGATGCCGCTTTTCTGTAAGCCGTAAGAGCTTTGTCTCGCTGGTTCTTAACCGAATAAACATCCCCTAAATGTTCAAACACGATAGCTTCCTCAGGAATAATCTCTGCAGCTTTTTCAAGCTTTTCAATCGCTGCATCAACTTCGCCTTTTTTAAACTTGATCCATGCTAGCGTATCCGTGATGTACCCATCGTTAGGACGTAGGCTCAAAGCTTTTGTTGCTTTCTCTTCCGCCTCACTTAGATTTTCACCTCGTTCAGCATAAAAATAGGCAATAAAATTGAGAGCGTGTGCATGGTCGGGATTCACATCGACCAGTTTTTTCATCATTGAAAGTGCATCGGACGATTTACCCATTTTGTCGAAAAGAGCGCCCTTAAAGTAAAGCAGCTTCTCATCATTTTTAGTCTGTTGGAGTCCCTCCTCCAATACTTGTAGAGCTTCATTGTACTTTTTCTCGCTTTCAAAAAGAGAGGCCCTGAGATCATAGAATTCAGGATTGTTTTTATACTTGCGGATTAATTGTTTGGAAAAGGCCAGCCCTTCTTTTACTCGGTTTGTTTCTTTGTAAACAAACCCGGCATAGAGCATCGATTCAGAAAACAGACTCGAATCAGGTGTTACTTTTTTAAATTCTTCAACAGCCAGATTCCACTGCTTCTGAGCCTTGTACACCCACCCGAGATAAAAGTGAACATTGTCTGAACCTGGTTGTTCTTTTAATATCTTCTGAAATTTTTCCTTAGCTTTGTCGTAGTTTTTTAACTCGAAATGCAGAAGTCCTAATTTGACACGAGCTGAGTAGTCGTCTGGCTGACTTTCCTCATATTCCGTTAATGCTTCAAGAGCTTCATTGAGCTTATTCTTCTGTATGAATAAAAACGCCAGCCGTTTTTTGAAGGGGCCTTGTCCCTGGATTTTCGAATAAACTCGAATGGCCTCATCTGCGTCTTCATTTTTCTCGTAGAGCAAGCCTAATGCCGTTCCAGCTTCAACAAACGAAGGTCTCTGCTGAATGCACTTTTCTAAATCAGCTTTAGCTTCTTCGAGCCTGTTTTTTTCAATGTAAATTCGTGCTCTATAAAAGAGGGCCAAAGGATTATCAGGGTTTTCCCTCGCAAGCTTAGACAATTGCTCGATCGCTTTGTTATCATCTCCAAGCTCCGAGTCTAACATCGCAATTAAAAGGCCGGCTTTTTGATTTGTGGGTTCTAACTCTACGACCTTCACATATTCTTCTCGAGCACCCGCATAGTTCTTATTTGCGGTCAAAACCTCGGCTAAACCTAAACGATACTCGACTTTGTTTGGCTCCGCTGCAACAGCTTTTTTGCTGGCAACGACTGCTTTGTCCATCTCTCCGATTTGAGCATATACTTTTGAAATCTCGTTATTAAGGTGCGCGCTTTGGGGATCGTTTTTTAAAGCTTTTTCTAGATATACCAAGGCCTCTGCATATTTCTGTTCGAATAACTTGTCTTTGGCTTTCAAATAATCAGACTGCGCTTCGATGTCCTTGCCTTGGTTTTCCGAAACTGAACCCTCTTTTTCGGTGGGTTCATTTTTCTCAGAAACTAAATTATCCGCTGCAACAATCAACTGAGAACTCAAGAAAAAACATAGACTAACAACGACTACAAAATATTTTGACTGCATAGATATTCCTTAGGTTAGAAAAGAATCCTCTACAGTCTTTTCGGCATAATTTGAAAATAAGCTAACTTTTCAAAAGTGCCTGTGCTTATACAATAAAAAGAAGTTTAAAAGTGGCTGATTTTGTTAAAGTAAACTCAAGTTAAAACTGCAATCGCTTCGAACGGTCTTTCAAATGAGCTAGAAAATCCTGCCACAACGCATTGTAACGCTTCTCACGTTTTGAGATTGTTTCAATCGTTTTACTGCGCTCTACATCAATCGATGGATCTGACAGATTTAGAGCCATGTCGGGCGGCAATATTGAACTGTCTGCAAAGTTAAAAGAGGCTTCCGAAAGATGTGCAGTGCCAGACTTTTGAAGTAGCTCTAAACTCATGCGCACAATTTTTTTTCCGGAAATAAGGAACTCTCCATACTCAAAGTCATGTCTATTTTCATCAACGCATTTTTTAAAAATGGGGGTGTTTTTTGTTTTTTCGAGCTGCTGTTCTATTTGAGTGGTATTGAGGAGGGCAGAGAAAAGCTTTCCACTTTCAAAATGTTGTTCCAGCACTGGCCAAATCTGATCGAGCGATTGAGCCCTTTTTTCTTGGTCAGCATTCTCCAAAACCGCAGTACAAAATATCTCTACGATTGGGTGACGATCAAATTTCTCGTTTTCCGACAAACAAAGTCTTGAGAAGCTGAGGGAGATAAACAGCGTCCAAAACACTACTTTTGACAAGCTGATAGAAGTGCCAAATGTTGTCAATCCAGTAACCAAAATTGCCCTTTCACTTCTTAATTAATGGATGACCACCGCGAAAAAAACGGGTGATAAACTTCAGCTCTTGCCTCGAACGAGGAATAGGAAAACAGCCCGAAGGCTCAAGTGTTTTTTCGTCCTCACTCGATGAGAACTGGATAACCGGAATACATTGGTCGAGCTTTTTAATGCGTTTAATGAGTTCTTTCGAACTTAATTCGGCGCAATGATAGGAATCGGCTAAGATAATGAGATCAAAGACATTATCGGTCGCTGTAAAAAGGGTTTCCCAAGCCTGAAACTTAGAAATAACTTCCACTTCCTGCCCCAACTCTCGAGACAAGAAGTCTTTTAGCACTGGAACAATGGTGGAATGAAGACGTCTATTTTCGTGGGAGAAAAGAACCTTAATTTTCTTGCTTCCACACTCTACAACGGTATTAAACTGGCGATTCTCCAAAATTAGGCCCCCCGGCTTCGAGCTCAGCGCTCAGTTCTTCGCTGAGGGCAGATGTGCAAGGAGCTTGCCAGCTACTTAGAAAGTGAGCGGAGTAAATTCAGAGGGTTATAGGCTCTTAAAAGACTCTTCGCCAAGATAGGGCCTGCAATTCCAGCTAACGAACTTTTCTGGTCGAGTTGCTTTGCAACTCCGTCAATCATGAGACAAGACCGAATCATTAAAATATAGCGATTGGGAATAAAAATTTGATTCTCATGAGCTGCTCTAAAGAGTTGATCGACGACTCTATTAATTTTTATGTTTTTTACACCGATTTTTTTAACGTCATCTAAAATAGCATCGATTTGAGATTCAAACTTGGCAAAGTCACTTCTCTTGCTTGGCACGCCCAGCTCATAAAGACTCTTCGCAAGCTCTTTACGATCCCTTCGAACAATCGCCAGCATAACCCGAGTGAATTTGATTCGGTCCGCCTCTTCCAACTGCCCCACTAAACCGAGATCGATAAAACCTACTTTTCCGGAATCCTCCATAAAAAATAGATTGCCGGCATGTGGGTCAGCATGAAAAAAACCATGTTCAAAAATTTGTTCTAAAACTGCAGAAGCACTTATAAAAGCTGCCCGTTTTGCGAGGCGAGAATTAGATTTCAATTCAGATGCTTTTTTGCCCCTCATGGGCTCTAAGACAATGACTTTAGCAGTCAAAAGTGTTTTCTCATACGATGGAAAAACTACGGAGGAGTTTGAAAAAAATCCGCGATTATTTTGCTGAAATCTATCAATATTTTTGGCTTCTTCTCGATAATCTAACTCTCTTAATGTAGCCTGCTTGAAATCAGAAAAAGCAAGTTTGAGATTAAGTTTAGGGTACAGAGGATCAATGATCGCAACCAAAGCTTCGATTAACTTTAAATCCAAAGTTACTTTTCGCTCTACACCACTTTTCTGAACTTTAAGGATGACGTCTCGACCATCTGCTAATGTAGCTCTGTGAGTTTGACTCAGGCTTGCAGAAGCTAGGGGCTTTCGGTCGATGGCTTTAATAGATCTCTTAAATTTTTCTTTTCCCCACTCGGATTTCAGGATTTTCTCAATTCTTTTAAATGGAATAGGAGGAACTCGGTCGAAAAGGATACGTAGTTCCTGTGATACCACTTCACCAACCCAATCAGGCCGCTGAGCTAACAGTTGTCCTAGTTTGATGAATGTCGGTCCCAGCTCAGAGAGTGTCAAAGCAAGATTTTTTCCAAAAACGGCGTCCAGAGGTGTAATTTGCGCACCATTCCGAGTAACACTCGCGACACCACGTTTCCCAAGTTCGACCCCTAGACTTTTGAGAGTTCCGCCCAGTCCATGACGTGAAAAAACGAAACTTATCTCCTGCGAACGGAGAACGAGAGAAAAGGGGGTCTTAATCCATGTTATTAAACTCATAAGCCTCTTATCGTTAGAAGATAACGAGTGTTAAAGAAATAAAAGTAAATATGGAAGAATTTTGCCTTTTTAACCCTTGTAGATCTAAAATAGAAGGCATGTTTGAAACTGTGCTCTCCTCGGATGTTCTTGGAAGTCTTGCGAACTTCTGGAACCTCCTTCGAAACGTTGACTCAAATCAGATAAAAAATATTGCTGTTGAAAAAAGCTGGCTTGCAATATTGCTCTGCTTTGGGTCGGGAGTCCTCACAAGTCTTACACCTTGTGTCTATCCAATGATACCGATAACTATCAATATTTTTGGTCGTGCTTCACAAAAACAGCTGCATCGCAAAAAAGTTTCATCGTTCAATCTGCATACTTTTTTTCTAAGTACTATTTATGTTGCAGGAATGGCCACAACGTACTCAATCATGGGACTCATTGCGGGCATGACGGGTTCTCTATTTGGCAAAATTCTACAAAGTAGTTTCACACTCGGATTTCTTACAATTCTCTTTTTGGTTTTAGCCCTCGGTCAATGGGGTTTGTTTAAAATTGCTCTTCCCGCTTCATGGCAAACTAAACTTGCGCAAATCGGAGACTCTGAAAGTTTGCCTGGGATCTTCCTCATGGGTCTATTCTCCGGGTTAATTGTTAGTCCCTGTGTCGGTCCAGTCATCGCTGGAATTTTGGCGTTTGTATTTGACACTTCAAACGCATGGAGAGGGTTTATTTATTTCTTGTCCTTCTCGTTAGGGCTAGGCGTGCTGTTTCTTTTGATCGGCGGTTTCTCAGGTGTTTTGGCCAAACTCCCTAGGTCCGGCAACTGGATGTTAAATGTGAATAGATTTTTAGCTACACTTATGCTGGTCGCTTCGGCTTATTACGGAAATCTTTGGTACCACAAAGCCACAGGTATCGTAAAAGAATCAAGCACTTCGGTAGCGGGCTCTGATATCAAATGGCTCGCTGATGAAACCTCAGCTCTTGCAGCAGCTCGCCAAAGCGGAAAACCTGTCTTTGTGGATTTCGCCGCTGAGTGGTGTGAAGCATGCCATGTGATTGAAAAAACAGTCTTCACCAATACCGAAGTCGCATCCATACTAAACACCAAGTTCATTCCTCTTAGAATCGATGTCACTGAGGCCAATGAAACAAATGAAAAAATCCTTCAAAAATTTGGAGTACTTAGTCTTCCTACCTTAGTATTCATCGATTCTTCTGGAAAAATTCTAGAAAACCCTAGAGTTCACGGTGTCATTTCAACGCAGGACTTCTTAAAAGTTTTAAATTCGTTTTAAGGCTTTAACAATCTAATTTCACTGCCTTTTATTGCCGCATAAAACCTTCCTTTAATTACTCAGCTTTTTCTCCATTTTTTCCGAAAAACTTAGTGGAGAAATGTCATTTGAGCAAATCGGACAAAAAACTAACAAGAGCAGATATTTATCAGCTTAAAACTTTAATTTTACCAGCCTTCGTGGTCATTCTTACCTCTATCTCTTTCACAGCTCTTATTTGGCTAGGTCTTTCTCAAGATCAGACATCTCAGTTTATAAATTCGCATGATTCAAAAGAGCGATCTCTGTTTGCAATAAATTACCCAGCAAATGGCCCCTTCCAAGCAGAACTTACCGATCTTAAATCTCAAAATATCCTTAAAAAAGCAGACGAAATCGAAATTCAGCGTTCAATTCTTGCTGCAACAGACTACTTGGATATTCCTCCGTCTCTTCTGTGGTGCCTATTATTCCAAGAAAGCCGCTTGAACCACTTGGATGGAATTGAAAGTGACAAAGCATCGTCCGGATTGGGACAGTTTTCAAGATTTAGCTTCTTTGAAATAAATCATCAGCTGGAACGATATAGCCCAAACGTTAGTAACTTGATCTTTTTGACTTTTGGTCGGGACATTAGACCCATTGCTGCTAAACGGGGGGATCTCGTCAGCCTATCTTCTTACTACTCGATTCCAACTGCAGTAACAGCATCTGCAATCTACTTGCATAACCGCTACTTTCAACTTTCACAGTTGCTTGAGAAAAAAGGTATCTCCTACAGATCGGATATTTTATGGCTTTTTGCTATGATGGCCTACAACAAAGGCTCTCGATCTGTTTTGAGTTTTTGGAATACAATTTATCGCAAGAATGGCCCCGAATACTTTTCTGAACTTCTTAATAATTATGATTTTTTCAGATCAAACACCGAGGACACTGTTCTCCTCACCAAATCTCTGAACAAAATTTGGGAAGAAGCAAAAGCAAAATCCTACGCTAGGGAACTTAGAATACACACAAAAAATATAACTTCCTGTGCAGTATCCCCAATGTTTCAGACAACTCGATCATTAACGGAGGTGACGCCATGAGAACCTCCCCCGGCCGATCGATTTCCATTTTCTTGATATTGACACTTTCTTTTCTATTTTACATTTATCGTTTTAAACCTAAGGCTATCTTCAACGATACTGCACTTACCGATAGTTATCAGATGCTGATGCGGTCAATCAGTTCGGGTGGACATGTCAAATTTCAAGAGAATAAGCAGGCACTAAAATCCCGCATCGCTTCGGTGCTTAAAAATCCCAAAAATGAAGACGAAGAAAATCATGCCGTAAATATTGCGCTATATCTTTTTCCGGAAATACTTCCCGATACCAATTTTGAAAAAGAGCTAGCAATCGAACTCTGGGGCACATTCGAAAACGCGATTGAAAAACGCCCAAGAACTTCTGAGGCGAGAATGAAATTCGAAGAAATGAAAAGCAATATCTGGAACTATGAAAACCCGCGTTTAACCAACGTGGGATTGTCATTTCATGCAGAAGAGACTCTTAAACTTTATCATGAATTGAGTTTACCCTAATTTTGGAGATACACTTGTTCTACAACAACGAACAGAGCAATGACTTTTACATCGCTTCCAGAAAAGGGGCTGGGCTCACATTTATCATTTCGCTCGCTCTCCATGCTGGACTCCTATTTCTCTATGTGCCTAGGCTTGTTCAAGAACCTTCTTTGCCCAACCAAAATGACCCCATTGAAATTACAGATTACCGTCAATTACCACCGCCCTCTGCGAGCGAGTCTTTTCAAAAACCAAAGCCAAGATTAAATATTCCTGAATCAACAATTGCTGAATCGGAGGATGCTCTAAATCGAGACGTTGATCCCAATGCAAAATATTTGGGAAAGAACAATCAAAGAGTAGACAAAGAAACCCGTGCCGATCAAATAGATGATTTCAGGGCGAAACAGGGAACAGGAGCCAAAGGGGTTCCCACGCAGATCGAAACCATCCCCCCCACTGCTGATGATTTCGCAAAAAATGAAGCACTCGCGGATGAAGGAGATATTCCCGGTCCTGAAACCTCTAAATCTAAGAGCGGAGTTAAACGAAACTGGAAAACACTATCGCTAAAAGATCTGAGCGTCGGTGGCGACGGAGGCTCAAGAGCGGCAACCGATGATAAACTTAATGTCGATCGTGGAGAACGCACTCTGCTGAGCACTCGAGAATATAAATTTTTTGGCTACTATCAACGTATCAAAGATTTGTTGAGACAGTATTGGAAACCTAATATCGAGCACCAAATGGCGAGATTATGGGGTAAAGGTAAAGTCTTAAAAGAGGATGAAATCGTCACACGGGTTTTGGTCCTACTTGATGAAAATGGCAATATTACAAAAATTTCAAAGCTCGCTAGTTCGGGATACATAGAGCTCGATGAAGCAGCTGTCACAGCTTTTCAAACTGCAGCCCCTTTCCCCAATCCCCCTAAAGCCATGTTAGATGAAGATGGCTTTGTGAGAATCAATTGGGATTTTATTCTCACCACAGACAACAGCCCAAAAATCCAGTTTAGAAACGTAGGCAGTGTGCCACCTAATTTTTAATAACGCTCTATTTCTTTCTAGTTCGCCAGTTGTCCCATTACTTTCTCAACCCGAGTTACTAAGTGCTCATCAGAAGTTTCTTTGAAATCGATTGCTACATGCATGACAACTCGCTCACTGAAGTTTTTGGCGAGCTCTAGACAACGCTCAATGGCATCAAATACTTGGTCTCGACTCCCCTGTATCGAAGTTCCCATGGGACCTAATTGATATTCTAACCCTGAGATTTTCAATTCCTCAATCATCCGAGCTAACACATCAGTGTAGTGAAGCTTACCCATGGGATAAATGGAAAATTCTGCAATCATAGATTTACTCCTAAAAACATTTAAGACTATTGAAGTGCAACATCGAGGCCAGCAAAAAAACAATTTCTGAGTATTAGGAGCCGACAATAAATCGTATAGGTGCAACGAGAGTTGAGGAATAAGACAAACCTTCAAAACTCCAAAAGAGGCTTGCTTCTTTTGCAGCCATATCAAGAAGATAAAAACCCGACGACTCGATTATATCCGTTTTAGAAACGTGACCTTTTGAATCCAAACTTAGCTTCAACAAAACTGTTCCTTGCCAACCGTTGTCGATAGCTTCACGCGGATACTTCGGAAGCCTGTTACCATATTTAATAATCTGCTCCGCCGTGATCTCGGCGAATTTCGAGTTTCCCTCTTGAATGGCTTGATTATAACTGCGAACGTTTTTCGCATGGGAATCGCTGCCAAGCTGTCGAGTTCGGATATTTAATTCAAAATCATCAACAGCAACAAAGACTGGGGTCTGGTGCTTTTCAATTTGAACTTGCCTGAAAAGAAATTCACTCTGACTTAGGACCGTCAGATGCAACAGAGATGAGATAATTAGAGCCAACCACATCATATTATTCAGCCAACACCATGTGGTAGGGAGGTAATCCGGTTTGATAATAACTCGCGAACAACGGCGCTAAAGAACGACTGTCTAACGCCAAAATTCCAGGTTTTTTTGGATCGCGATCACTCACAAAAACAATATTACGTTCTTCATCTAAAAGAAGTTGCTGGAGTGAGTATTTTCCGGAGTCTTTCACAACTGACATAACGCTTCCATCGACCAAGCTGAAAAGCACTAGTTGGGTCGTGGGTTTTACACCAAAAGTGTCTTTTGCAACAATAGCAAGACCCCGATTTTTATCTAGGATCAGACAGTCGACTATGTCACCACCGAGTTTTTCCTCATCGGTAAGCCAGCCCAGACTATTTAAATTAGAATCGAAAAACTCGATACCGCCATCTTTCTGCCCTATTATTCCCGCCTCACCTACAACAAAGCCCTTGAAAAAAGACTTCATCTCAGTCACTGGATTAGTTCCCTTCAAAGTAATAATCTGTTCAATACGATCTGAAGCTGTATTCAAAACAGCCAACTGTGATTTATTGGAAGGCTCAAATCCTTTTTCGGAGTTTAATCTCTGCAAAAGAATGAGTAAGCGAGCTCCTTGGAGATTCATCCAAGTCATCTCGGGTCGACCATCAGGGTCGGTACTACTAATATCCTTGCTATCGGCGCCCTCAAAAATATCGATCTCTTTTATGCGGACTCCTGTTCTGGGATTCACTTTCAACAACTTATTGCTTTGAAATCGAGTCACGTAAGCCTGAGCTGGGTTTATGATCGCGATATCTTGAGGGTTCGTTGCCCTACCTACACTAAACTGACCGAGAACTTTTCCATTCGTTCGATCACCCCACTCAATATTGTCTGCACCGAGCCGATTTATGACGTAAAAATAAGGGCTCCCTTTAGGCGCTCTGACTACTGCATCGGAATGGATCGGAATCCTCAAAGGCTCTAGGCTTTTTTGAACTAAATCAATCCCTACGAGTAATCCCGACTGGTAATCAGTGGTAGTGACCCAAAGATGATTCATTTTAGCTGCTTTCAACGGAGGCATTTGAACCGGAGCAATGCTGATTTTTCCGCAGTGACTGAGGGCAAAAATCACTACAATTACATAGAACCCTTTTCTAATCATAAAAACTCCATTTCTTAAATCTCATAACTCCAACTTAAATAAATGCGCCTTCCCGGTGCAGGAAACCCTAAATAGCCTGTTGTATTATCTACAACTTGAAACCCAGATAACGTTGAGTTCGCCATAAACGTGTCAAAAATATTTAACAACTCAAAATTGAATTGTCCCCACTTCGGTGGACGAACATTTAGAAACAATCCATGTTCGACTGTGGGATTCATTTTTTTTAGATTTGCTAAATCCCAATATCTCTCACCCAGCCACTGCAGCTGATATGCCAAACCGAATCGGTCATTTTGGTAACCTGCTCTCTCAAGCAGCCTCATTTTGGGACGATTCGGTAACTCTTTGCCCCGATGGTAGGGTAAATCACTTAAATTTTCACCGCTAAAAAAAACTGCACTTGTATTGAGTTCACCAAATTTAAACAGTTTCAACTCTACTGTCCCCTCATGATTCTGCGCAATGCTTCTTCCCACATTTGTCGCAACTTGAGAGCTTTGAGAGTTACGAACATAAGTGATTAAATCTTTAGAAAATGAAAGCGAGTACGTGTAGGAAACTCTAACAGAAATTAACCAGCTCTGGCTGTCAAATATCGTATAGCTCAAACCTGAAGAAACTTTATCTGCTTGCTCTGGCACAAGCTCATTCGAAGAGGCCAATCCGAACGGGTTTCCATTGAGCTCTTGCATACTAGGCGCCCTAAAAAACCGCCCAACTAAAAATCGCAATTCAAGATTTTTAACATTTCCAAGGTCGGCCATTTCCAATCCCAACCGAGGAGAAACAAATAGGTATTTTTTTTCTAGTACTCCTTGATAAATCGTTGAGTGGACCATGACGGCTGGGGTTAGCTCACCCAAAACAATGGGTACATGTGCGGAAAGAGAAGCAGGCAACTCAACTCTCGAGTTCGATAATCGCTTTGTCCCATCTTGCAAACTTCTCAATTCATAATTCTCGTAATTTCCAGCGAACACCTGCTCAACCCGCACGGGAAACAAATGATAAAAAGTTAGTTGATTACGAACTCCTAGCGCTTTATCAACGCTCTGATTTGATTCAGGGGCCGACAATGACTTATCTTTTGTTTCTGAATTATATTTTTGAGAATCTACCTTTCCAAAAACTAAAGTTTTATTTTTCAATCGCTCATTTATTTGTTTTTCAAATGAAAACGCAGATAAATGAAAAATTTGCGTTAAATCACCCTGAAGGGGAACCGAGACTGCCCCAGGAATCTCTAACTTCCGGAAACCATTTACGCCAAAATAGACAACATCTAGATTTGAAGTTTGTAAGATAGAAATAATAGGAACAAGACCAATTCGAAAGTATCCATTATGCTCGCGGGTTTTTATTTCTCCCGCATTATTGTTAAGTGGGGTTCCTCCATCATCATAGTAG
>DDPO01000179.1:0-5033 GCA_002342225.1 Bdellovibrionaceae bacterium UBA2466
CGTTGAATTTGAGCTGATGTGGCTTAAAAATAAGCAAAACTATTACAAACAAATTAGTAAAGAAGATGAATCACGATTGAACATGATGGAAGCAAGGTACAAAAACCAAATAAATTCCATAATGAACTAAAGATTATTTGTGATCCTGATCATAAGCAAACCTCGGTCAGGTAGCTCACTTGTTGCCAGGCTTGTGCAGTCTGCGGGTTTTAAGGCAGAAAAAGATATATGGAGCATTAAAGGTCGAAAAGTTAAGATGAATAGTTCTGAATTTAACAAAGAGGGATATAATGAAGACACCCAGTTCACACTATTTAACGACCAGATAATCAGATGCTTATATGGCAATGACTATTCTTTTCTTTTTGCCCCATCGAAGTCGCTTTTAAGAAAAACGAATAATATAATGACAATTCCTCAAACTTTTTACTACGATTTAGAAAAATCATTTATATATTACCCCAAGAATTATTTAAAACGCCTACAAGAGATTGCCGGACATAATTGGGATGTTTGGGGATTATCACGAATGTATCGAGGTGGGAAATGGGCTAAAGCTTATACAAAAGCAAAATGTGAATGTAGTAGAAATCTAAACAAGCGACTGGAGGAATTGAAGTTGTACTTTAAAAAACAAGGGCCTAACTCAAAAAGATATTTAAAAGATCCACGGCTAATCTTCTCAATATTTGGATTCTTAAATGAGATAAAGCAATCAAAAGTGAAAATTCTTTTTGTTAATAGGAATAAGTTAGGCCTGCTTCGCAGCATGAGAAGGCATTTTGGCAAACGGCTTTTCTCAAAAAAATCGATAGATAACACACCTTTTGTTTCAAATCATTTTAATTATAAAATAAAATATCAAAGTTATCGCGAATATACTGAATCATGTAATACTGCTAAAAAGATAATTAAACGAAACGTGAAGAACTTCTGTGAAATTGATTATGACAAAATAATCTCCAAACGAAAAAGTTCCAAGGAAATTCAAAAACTAGAGGCCTTTCTAGAAGAAAAAATAGATCATAACTTAATTCAAATTACAAAGCCGTGAAGTGTAGGTATTGCAAATACCCGCTTACAGAAGGACCCGTTTATAGGCCAAAAGGGAGCTTGGTTCAATTATCTGTCTTTTTATGTCCAAGATGCAAATTGTTGCAGGCTTCATATCGTGAAAAAAAGTTTTATGGCAAAGAAAGACTTTATAAAAATAAGAAATATAAAAACTTTTATATATCATGTGATGCTAACTACTCAAACCTACGAGTCGGGAAACAACAGATGGTGGAAAAATGCATTAGAATTCTTGAAACACAAAATTTGTTTAGACTGTCAATTGTAAAATCAGTTTTAGATGTAAGATGTGCCCGGGGTCATTTTATTAAAGTGGCGAAACGGATTTTTCCTAATGCAAATGTAATTGTTGGGCTTGAAGAAGATCCTTATTTGAATATGGACACGCATCTTTCCAGTAAAACTAAAATACTTAAAAAGTCTATTTATTCATATAAATCTGCAAAATGTTTTGATTTCATTCTTTCTTGTCATACGCTTGAACACTATAGAAATCCACTCAAATACTTGACATATATTTATCAAAAACTGAATCCAAATGGAATCTTGTTGTTGGATGTTCCTAACATTCTAGATTTTCTTAAGAAAGGTGCATTAGATGAAGCATTTTATGATAAACACCTTTTATATTTTGAGCCGTATACAATTCAGAATATTTTAGAGCAGTGTGGTTTATCAATACTATCTATCTCCACATCAAAAAACGGTTGCATCGAAATTCTCGCGCAAAAAGGCCAATCACAAAGTCAAAGTAAAACTGAAAAGCGATTCCGAAGAAACTCCGTAACCAATAGACTCATTTATAAATATGCAAAGGAGTTGCAGTCGAATAGGCTTTCTCTGCCTGTATTAAGCAGGAAAATTGAACAATGGCTGAAAAAGTATAAATCTCCAATAGCTTTTGGAGCCGGTCGTATATTAGACGCTTTTGAAAAATATGGACAACTTAACACTAAAAACTTTCATGCTTTCGTGGACAACTATCTATGTGATGCCTCAAAATATGTGAATGGGAGATTAATATCTCGGCTATCTGAAATGAATTTGCCTCCAGATGCTGCAATTCTCTTTACCCGCGAAAAGTCTAATTCGATTGTGAGGCATATAAAGTTGCTTTTTCCAAAATGCTTGATAATGCATTGGAGTGACTTTCAAAATTAGTTAATGATCATAAAAAGATGATAAATTTACCACAAGCGATTTTCTATGACCTTGATGGCACTATTCTAAATTCAGCCAATGAAATAATGAGCGCTTTTCAAAGAGCAGCCAAAAAAAATCATATCAAGATAAAGAAAGCTAAAATCAAAAGTTCGATTGGCCCTTCTATTGAAAAGATTCTTAAAAAGATTCTAATAAGCGATATTCCAAGCTATCAATACAATAAGCTTATATCGAGTTTTAGAAAGGAATATGACACTAAACTCTGTACGAAGTCTTATCTTTATCCAAATGTAAAAACCATTTTAGGAAGATTTAAACAGAAAGGTATATACCAGTTTTTAATCACAAATAAACCCCCAAAGGCGACTGAAAAAATTATCCAAAAGCATAAACTGGAAAAAATATTCGATCAATGGCATTCTTCTACAGCCAGACAAAATAAAGCACATTTGGTTAAAAAAATTATTAGTCAATATAAACTCCAGAAAAGTCGCTGTTTCTATGTTGGTGATTCAACTGATGATTTTGAGGCGGCAGAAAAAAATAAGATTAACTTTATTGCTGCCTGTTATGGGTATGGCTTGAAATACAGCAAAGGCGCAACCATTAACATTAAGAATTTAAATCAATTGACGCTTTTAATTAACTCCTTGTGAAAACTGCAATATTATTAAGTGGCCATTTAAGAACCTTCCGACAAACATTCCCAAGCTTAAAAAGATTTTTATTCGAAAAGTTTCCATTTGATATCTTTATTGCGACTTATGATGTCGAAGATAACAATCATCCTACTTGGTGGCGTAAAGCAACAAGAGTAGCTAAAGTTAAAAAAACTAGCCTTGATGAAATTCAAAGAATTTATAATCCAAAAGGTATAATAATAAAAAAAACAGAAACCCCCATAAAATGTGCACATGATATATTCACTAAATATCCCACCAAGAGCCTTGAATATTCAATATCAATTGTACTTGAAGCATATAGACTAGCAGCTAAACATCAAAAATATAATAGATTTATTTCAATACGTCCGGATCTAGAACTCTTTACCGAATTCAGAAAAGAAGAAATTGAAAATCAGAATGTAACCTATTTTCCGAGACAGGATTATTTCACCTTACGCGGCGGTATTTGTGATACTTGGGTAATTACCAATTCTTACTACATGAATTGTCTTGATGATTATAAGAAGGAGGTTCTACCGGGATTATTCAATTCAAAACGGCATATGCCTCATCATGAAATTCTGTTAAGCGAACATCTGAAAAAGAAAAAGATTAATATTGCATTGTCATCTGTTAAATGGGGTTTACGTCGGACAAAAGGGATTGTGCAAATGTGGGATCAAAGAATGCCTTTTTACGTGGTTGCCAATGTGGCTTCTTTCCTAATAAAAAGGGCGTTAAACTATATTTTTAGTAAAACGAATATAATGGATGATGGTAAAAAGTTGATTATTTTGAAAATCGGTAAAGAAAGTCAATATGGCAAAAAGGGAAGTCGACCAAAAAAACATAGTCATAAATATAACACGCCAAACAGAATCAGATATCTTATGCCAAGAATACGCGCAGGAAAAACCTTTGTAGAAATCTATTTTCTAAAGCGGAATGCTAACTATCACAAAGTAAGAACTAAAACTCAAGACCGATAATATTATTAGCTTTCATACCTTTAAATTCAAATTCTCACTAAAAACTCTCAATTTTCCATTTCTTCAAAAATTCCCATTTTACAACGGCAACGTCATCCGAGATCAAATGAGGGGGGGGGCAGGCAAAAGTTTCCGATTGCTTCCTTTGCTGTTTTGCCTTAATACATAACATCTGAGGATTCGGTTTCCGATCATTCTTTTCATAAGACAAGAGGGTCATCCGTGCTATGCTAAACCTGACTAGGGAATTTCGATCAATTATTTAGCTGTCCCCATCGCAGAGCTAGACGTAGTGGTTCCTATAACGGAAGCTTCTTCAATGGCGATCCTGCTTATATCCTCGTCATGTGCCAGCCACTCTTGCTGCTGAGACCGAATTGGGGCTCGAAATCATAAAATTGAGATTCGCTATTAAAAAGACAATGCTATATTACAATCAACACTTCATTGAAGGGAATTAGGTTGAAATGAAAAAAGAAATAAAAATCGGGGACAAGCTGGTCGGCAACGGACAGCCCTGCTACCTAATCGGCGAAATCGGCATCAATCACAACGGCAATATGGATATTGCAAAAAGCCTTATCACCGTCGCTAAAAACGCAGGATGGAACGCCGTTAAATTTCAAAAACGCACAATCGATATTGTGTACACCGCAGAGGAGCTCGCCAAGCCACGTGAAAATCCCTTCGGACCGACTAATGGCGATCTTAAGCGCGGTCTCGAATTTGGACTCGAGCAATATCAGAAGATCGACGAATTCTGCCGAGAGATGGAAATTCCATGGCTTGCATCACCTTGGGACGAGCCTTCCGTCGACTTCCTCGAAAAGTTTCCTGTTCCTTGCTACAAGATTGCGTCTGCATCGTTAACCGATGATTCACTTCTTCGGCGCGTCCGCGCCACCGGAAAACCGATTTTGCTTTCTACAGGAATGAGCACGTACCTAGAGGTTGACCACGCAGTGGATGTTTTGGGCAAGGAAAACCTAATTCTGATCCACACCTGTAGTTGTTACCCTTCTAACTACAGTGAATTAAATCTTCGGGTGATTCCCGAGTTGCGGAAACGCTATGGGGTCCTGGTTGGATACTCAGGGCACGAAACCGGCATTCCTTCATCTGTCGTGGCCGCCGCATTGGG
>DDPO01000179.1:5070-6509 GCA_002342225.1 Bdellovibrionaceae bacterium UBA2466
CACGCTCGATCGTTCGATGTGGGGCTCGGATCAGGCGGCCTCGCTCGAGCCGAGCGGGATTACCCGACTTTCGAGAGACATTCGTCTTGTTGAAACCTCGATGGGGGATGGAGTAAAGCGCGTGGAGGAGCGCGAGATCGCTGTAATGAAAAAACTCCGGCGCGTTGGCCTCAAGGGATGAGGATGGACATCAAGGCCGTTGCCCTCGACGTTGACGGGGTTCTTACCGACGGCAATTTTTGGTGGGATGCTCAGGGGTCGGAATTTAAGCAGTTTTCATTCCGAGATGTGATGGGCATTTCTCGCGCCACTAGGGCGGGAATGATGTTTGCACTCATTTCGGGAGAACAGAACGCCATCGTCGATCGTTATGCCAAGAAACTCGGCATCACCCAAGTTTGGCAGGGCTGTAAGGACAAAGCGGCTGCTTTGCGCGAATTTGCCTCGGCGGTCTCACTGGATTTGAGGGAAATCTGCTTTATGGGTGACGATATTAATGATCTTTCTGCCATGGAGCTCGCGGGCTTTACTGCCGCTCCAGCTGATGCACACGAATCCGTTCTTGCAAGGGTCCAATTCGTTGCAAAACGTCCTGGCGGTCATGGTGCTGTCCGCGAAATGTTGGACTTTCTCTCGCTAAAGAAGTGAAACTTTCGGATTACGTCATCGACTTCCTTGTCCGGAAAGGGGTGAAACATGTCTTTATGCTCCCGGGGGGTGGGGCGATGCATTTGAACGACTCCTTGGGAGCCAGGGCTGGCGCGGGCGATATCTCGTTTGTTTGTAATCTTCATGAGCAGGCTAGTTCCTTTGCTTCCGAGACTTATGCCAAGGCAGTCCGTGGTCTTGGGGTCTGCATGGTCACTACTGGGCCTGGTGGCACAAATGCGGTAAGCGGAGTTGCTGGTGCTTGGTTGGATTCCACGCCGGTTCTCTTTATCTCCGGTCAGGTCAAGCGGCCCGATCTCAAGGGCAACTCCGGGGTTCGTCAAGTTGGTCTCCAGGAGGTCGACATCGTTTCAATCGTTTCTCCGATCACAAAATATGCGGTGACAGTCATGGATCCCAATCAGATACGTTTCATTCTGGAAAAGGCATTCCATGAAGCTTTAAATGGCCGTCCTGGCCCAGTCTGGATCGATATTCCGCTTGATGTGCAGGCCGCAACGATTGATCCGAAAAGCCTGAAGTCCTTTGTGACGCCTCCGAGACACAAGCCTGCGGCTTTATCTGAAAAAGTTGGCAAGATGATCGAGCTGCTTAATAAGTCGGAGAGACCACTGATTCTGGCGGGCAACGGCATCCGATTGGCCCATGCCGAGAGTGAGTTCACCCAAGTGATAAACCTGGTTCAGATCCCGGTTTTGGCAACCTGGCTGGCGGTGGACCTCTTCAGTTATGATGACCCGCTCTACCTTGGCAAGCCGGGCACCGTTGCT
>DDPO01000122.1:0-2216 GCA_002342225.1 Bdellovibrionaceae bacterium UBA2466
GTTGATTCAACACAGTTACCAAGAATTTGTGTGCAAGTGAGGTTTCCCTCTGCTCGGGCGCTGTTAGACCTCCTTCCAAATCGCCTAATTGATTTTCTAACTTGTTATAAAACTCCCGCAGTTCATGAGGAACTTTAGCCTGAGGCTCAGCTACGGTTTTAAATGATACAAAAATGATTCCAGTGAGAAGAAAAGCGCGAAAAAGCATGTGTTACCCCGTTAAGGATAGCAAGTCCAAGAATCGGGCCATCGTTTTAGGCTAGAGCGATTGTGTTGGTTTATAAAAAGCTTGGGCAGCGAACTGCTGAATACATATAAATATATGAAATCACAGCATAAAATCCAGTTAAAAATTGTGAATTTGATTTACAGGCACTTAAGGCTAATTGAGCAAAAAGTTTACATGTAGGAAGAGTGAAGGGTCAAAAACCTCATCGATTTTTGGCCCTTCAAGAAGCTTTATTCAATAGTCAGGGATTTCAATAGATCTAATTGATCTAAAACTTTTCCGCTGCCAATCACTACGCACTTCAGAGGATCTTCAGCGTACATGACGGGAAGACCCGTGCGCTCTCGAATAAGGATATCAAAATTTGCGAGCAATGATCCCCCACCCGCAAGGACGATTCCCTTGTCAACGATATCAGCCGCAAGTTCAGGAGGAGTTCGTTCCAAAGCTTGTTTAACCGCGTCTACAACAATATTGACTTGATCGACTAGAGCTTCACGAATTTCATCGCTGCTAACGGTTACAGTCTTCGGGCTTCCGACAACAAGATCTCTCCCTTTGACTTCGCAGTATTTAACTTCATCAAACGGAAACGCATTTCCAATTTCAATTTTTATCTGTTCTGCAGTTCTTTCACCGATGAGTAAATTGTACTGGCGCTTGATGTAATTAACGATAGCGTCATCGAATTTGTCCCCTGCAACTCGGACAGATTGGGAATATACAATTCCACCAAGAGAAATTACTGCAACTTCAGTTGTGCCTCCGCCGATATCAACAATCATGTTTCCTGACGGTTCAGTAATCGGAAGACCTGCACCAATAGCTGCTGCCATCGGCTCTTCAATAAGAAATACTTCACGAGCACCTGCTGATTGAGCAGACTCTCTAACAGCTCTTCTTTCAACTTGGGTAATTCCAAAAGGAACACAAATAATAATTCTTGGACGGACAAGAGTAATTTTTTCGTGCGATTTTGCAATGAAGTACTTAAGCATGCTTTGAGTGACTTCAAAGTCAGCAATAACCCCATCTTTCATGGGTCGAATAGCAACAATGCTACCGGGTGTTCGCCCCAACATCTCTTTTGCTTCTCTGCCGACTGCTAAAACTCTACTGGGACCTCCTCGAGGATTTTTGTGAACAGCTACTACAGAGGGTTCATCAATGATGAGCCCTCGGTTTTTGGCATAAACCAAAGTGTTTGCAGTTCCTAAGTCGATCGCAAGGTCACTGGAAAACATTCCCATCATGCGGTTCATCGCACTTTTTACGGGATTAACAGTTGCCATGGAATTTACTACCCCCTAAAAAATAACACGTTAAGTCTAAGTGGCCTCACTATACTTTGTCTCTCAAGAAGAGTCACTGACCAAAATGAAATGAGATGAGAGATTTCATGGTTTGTTGCGCCGCATTGCGCACCTCTGATCGACGGTTGCGCCGCGGTAAATAAGTTCAAGAAAAATGCCGATAAGAGTTTGAGCAACTGTGCTGCTTCATAAGGAGAACTTTTGGCAGACAAACCAGAAAGATTAGATGCCCGTTATACACTTTGGGAAAAAATCGCCAGCGGCGGTATGGCGGACGTGTATCGTGCAACTGAATATGGAGCCAAAGGTTCTAGCAAAACTGTAGCACTGAAAAAGATTCTCTCTAGTTTCTCCAGTAACCCTGATTATAAAAAGATGTTCATTGATGAGGGGATTATTGGTTCTCAGCTGACTCACGCTAACATCTGTCAAGTGAACCCACTTATTGAGATTGGTGATAATCTCTATATCCCCATGGAGTTTATCGAGGGCAAAAATCTTCGGCAGGTTATTAATAAATATAAAAAAAAGAATGGAGTGAAGCCTCTTCCTTTGCCCTTCACTCTCTTTATTATGAACGAGGTCTTCAAGGGTCTCGATTATGCTCATTCCGCTTGTTCAAATATGGGAGGAGAATCCGCCAAACCGCTGAATATAGTTCATAGGGATATGTC
>DDPO01000122.1:2244-27257 GCA_002342225.1 Bdellovibrionaceae bacterium UBA2466
GAGACTCGAGCTGGAGTCATCAAAGGCAAATACAGTTACATGTCACCTGAGCAAGCGTTGGGACAAAATTTAGGCCCTCAGTCGGATATTTTCTCTACTGCTATTGTGTTTTGGGAAATGTTGACCGGTGAGCGATTGTTTCAATCAGAAAATGACATGGCTACTTTAAAAGCCATTCAAGATTGTGATCTTAAAAATCTCGAGCCAATCAAGAAGAATCCTGAGGTCAGTCCCGAGCTCAATCGTATCGTCATGAAAGCACTGACCAAGGATCTTTCGCTTCGTTATAAAAGTGCAGATCTCATACAACAGCACATTCAAAAGTACATCAATGAACGGTTTGGGACTTATTCGGCAAAAAATGCAAGGAAGTTTTTGGAAGCACTTTTTGCCGAAGAAATAGTTGCTGAACAAAAAAGGGCTCGAGAGCTTTTTACTACGACTTTACCCAATTCCCAGCAAAAATTTCCAAACCCAGCACGGGAAAATAGAAGTGTAGAAAATAGTTCGCTTGATCAAGCCCTCGATGGTTCCTTGACCAGCACTGAAATCAGTCAGTCCATTGGCGTCACTCAAACTGATGCGAGTATTCCCAAAGAAGAATTAGGTTTTGAGGATGGATTAGAGTCCAATCAAAACAATCAAGTAGACCCAACTGTTCTGGAAGTTTCTCAGAAAACATCAGTTTCTCTGGATCAAGAAAAGTTCAAAGTTCCTACTATTTTTGGGGAAGATAAACCTGTTCCGACAAAGCTTGAAAGCTCGATTACTAAAGCTGGAAATGGTGAGAAGTCAGAGATTAAGCTCGATGTTTCTGCAGAAGAGATGGAGCAATATAAAAAGCGAGATACTTTTTCGAGTGTTAATGTACAAAGTACACCTTCGACTAAAGAGTCTGGTTTGCATGCGAGTATGCCGAGCTCCGAAAGTTCAGCAACTGCAAGTAAATCGGTTAATATCAAATTAGATTATAATGCAAGCGAGACTCCAGACACCGAGCCTCAAACAAATGGGTCTCGTTTTGAATCTAGGGAAGCTCCTAAACAGGGGTCCCGAATGGTTGCCTATGCTTCAGTTGTCTTGGTTGTTGCTGTTGCTTACGTCTATAAACTTATTTTCACCGGAGACGTATTTCCAACTCCGACTAGACCACCCGCTGCGAGTAATATGAGTTCTGTCTTATCGACCCCTTCTAATAAGGTCGAAGGTAATCGGAACTCTCAACCGCTGTGTCAAGTTCAAGTCGATACTGATCCGCCGGGAGCAAATCTGGTTGGAGATAATTTTACGGGCAGCTCTGCCACTGGAACGATATCTGCTCCTTGTGGGCAAGCGGTTGTTATTCGTGTAGAAAAACCCGGGTTTGAGACAGTTCGTCTTCCCGTAGATACGGCTACTAAAGTCCGTCAAACTTTACCGAGAGTGAATCTTCAGCCTTTAAAAGAGGGGTCCATTATTTTGACCGTTGATAATAATTCCAAAGTTGAAATTGATGGCAGGTTCGTTGGTGAGGCTAAAGCCAATGTCCCCACCGAATATCGTTTAGCTCCAGGATTAAGGAAATTCACATTTAAGAATGAGGTTTTGGGAATTCAAGCCGTTAAAGAGTTTCAGATAATGGACAAGGAAAAGCGGTTGGAAAACCAGATCATTAGGCTCACTGACATCAAGCCTTAGTTGTCCCGCAACGTTAACTCATCCAAATTTTGGTGCTGTTTTCCAGGGATTTTAGAGCCCCTATTTCCGTGTGCTTATCTAAAGTCACAGATTTTCCCATTTTATCTTTTAAAATTAACCGCCAGTGACCCCGAATGTAATATTGAGGGTCGGTATGGTGAGCGGGGGCAACGTTTGAGGAGGGTTTTTGGTTAATCAGTAGGACCTCTGTCATTTCGGCACGTCTAAGAATTTTTGTATTCCATTTTTTTCTTCCGATTGAATAGCCAATTACGAGCTGATCCGGCGTGAATTGAAGATATTTCCTCACACAAGCCAATTTAAGCCCGATGATTAAGTAAAGCGGAACAACTAAAAACAGACTTCCAACTAGAAATAAATCGAAAGGATCTCCAGTATTTAGAAGCTTCGTTAATAGGGTATGAGCTGCTAGAAGCATGCAAGTAAGGGCAAATCCAGCTATTCCATAGAGTGTCCAGAAAACCGGTGGGGGGTTTTGTTCTATAAATTCGGTTCCAGAGTCATTCGTCTTCTTTAATTCAATATAAAATCCCATGGCTTTTTATTCCTATTTCTGATGTGAAAAGCAAGGGTATACCCAAAATACTCTTCATTTGCTAAGGTTGGGAATCTTATGAATTGTCTTGGATGTTATAAAAAATTTCTTTCTTCGTGGGTCTTTACTGTTGTATTGGGTTGTGGGGTAAAAGGTCCGCCCGTGCCCTATGTGAGCCTGGATGATAGTCATCCTGCCTCACCATCCAAGGCTCAGGTGCTTCAATCAAACGGATCGAAGACTGAATCTGAAAAGGTGAAAAAGTAGTTCATGCGATATCCCCTACAAAAAATGCATGGTTGTGGAAATGACTTTCTCATTATGGATTACATGGGAGCCCATGCCCCGGAGTTTTTGCCAGATGAAATAGCCTGGTTGTGCAATCGTAATTATGGATTGGGAGCTGATGGGTTGGTGATTCTTAGAGAATCCCAAATAGCCCATGCGGGATGGCGGTTTTTTAATTCGGATGGATCGAGAGCTGAAATGTGTGGAAATGCTGCTCGATGTGTTATTCGATATTTGGCTGATAAATATTATCCTACCGAAATTCCAGTATCACTTGAAACCGATGTAGGCATTATTCGCGGCAAGCTAATGGATACTCCGGGATATGTTGAGATCACTCTGTCCCCCAAACCGATTGAAAAAATCGAGTACGATCAGAAGTTGGTAGTAGCAGGAGAAAATTCTTTTGATGTCTATTGTATTAATACTGGAGTTCCTCACGCGGTTCTGGAGGTTAGGGATATTGCTACCTATCCCATTCTAGATGTCGGAAAACGACTGCTTAAACATCCGGTTTTCGGAGAGGCAGGGACCAACGTTACATTTTTTCAAAGGTTAGTAGGCCAGAAAATTAAAGCCACAACTTTCGAGCGAGGTGTAGAGAATGAAACCTACGCTTGCGGCACGGGTGTTGCGGCAGCTGCCATGGTTTTCTCTGAAACTTATCTTCAGCCCTTTCCATTAGAAGTCGAAGTGCCTGGGGGAATACTATTTGTTGATGTTAGCCCTGTATCAAAAATGCTATTACTTCAAGGGCCTGCTGATTATGTCTTTTATGTTGAAATCGAGGAGATTCCTCGAAAATTCACTCCTCCCCAGCGCTTTAGTGATAGGAAACGAGTCTAATCAATGTTGTTTAAAGGTGTTTTTGTTGCAACCGTTACTCCTTTCAATTCCACACCGACAGATGTGGACTATAAGGCTTTTCAGGACCATTTAAAAACTTTGACTGAACAGGGTGTGCACGGGTTTGTTCCCTGCGGAACCACCGGAGAAGGGCCTTGTTTAACTGATCAAGAGAGAAAAAAACTGATTAAAATAAGTGCCGAGGTGGCCCGAGAACGTAACTTAAAAGTTATTGCGGGTTGTGGAAGCAACTCAACATCAAATGCTCTCAGAATGATCCTAGAGGCGAAAGATGAAGGTGCCGATGGGGTGCTCGTAGTAACTCCCTACTATAACAAACCAACACAAGAGGGGCTCATTGCTCACTACGAACACTTAGCTGATAGAAGTCCTTTGCCCATAGTTCTTTATCACGTACCCGGAAGAACCAATGTTACTTTTCAGCTGAGTACTTTGAAACGTTTGTTTCAGCACCCGAATATCGTTGGGATTAAAGAAGCGAGTGGCAACCATGGCTTCTGGATGGGAATGGCTCAATCTTTGGATTGGAAACAAAAAACTGTGTTGGCTGGAGATGATGATGCCTTTGCTCTCATCCAACAGTTGGGTGGGGGAGGAATTATTTCAGCAACAGCTAATGTCGCTCCGAGAGAATTTGTCGATTTATTCAAATTAACTGAAAGTGGGAAATGGAATGAAGCATTTGCATTGCAGAAAAAGCTTCTCCCACTAGTTCAAGCGATGTTCGTAGAAACAAATCCATCTCCTGTTAAATATGCTCTAAGCATTTTGGGGCGTATGGAGAAGACGGTGAGATTGCCCCTTGTGTCTGTATCTCAAAAGTCCGAGGAAATGATCTCTGAATCTCTAAAACAGTTGGGGCTTTTGTGATTTGTAAGGTTGGGATATGTGGCGCTTCGGGCAAAATGGGCCAGGAGATTGCTGCTCTAATTCAAGAGGGCTTTGCGATCGGAGATTGTCACTTTGAATTGTCCGATGCGATCGTGGGTTCATCCAGAGTAAAATCGATTGATGGAATTGAAGTCCGAACACTCAAAGACAAACCCAGAGAACCAGTCCACGTCTGGATCGATTTTAGTCGCCCAGAAGCTACAATTCAGTTACTTAAATCTATCAATAGCCCCGTTGTCATCGGAACCACTGGTTTTTCAGACGACCAATGGAAAGAAGTGGTCCGATACTCTGCGAAACTTCCAGTTCTTTTTGCACCTAATATGGCACCCGGTATGAACAGTCTTGTTAAGATGCTGGAGAAGAGTTCTTTTTCTCCCAAGCTTGGGTTTGAAGTACTTGCCTCCGAGTCACATCATAAACATAAAAAAGACGCCCCGAGTGGAACCATGAAGCGTCTCCTGAAGGCACTTGAGCAGCTAGGTTATCAAGATACTCCGGTACAAGTGTCCCGAGTGGGGGAAGTTTTTGGAGTGCATCATGTGAAATTTGTTTCAGCAGATGAGGAAATCACCCTAGAGCATCGCGTGCTCAATCGAAGAGTTTTTGCAAAGGGTGCATTGTTGGCTGCTCAATTTATTTGTCAAAATCAAGAGCCAAAAATCTATTCTTTTTCAGAGGTGTTGAAATCATGAGCTGGATTGAACAAGCAAAACGACTGCAAGAATTGCCCCCGTATATTTTCAGTGAGATTAATTCTATTAAGGCCGAAGCTCAAAAGCGTGGGGTCTCTCTTTTAAGTCTTGCGATTGGAGATCCTGATCAGCCTACTCCAAAGGCCATTGTTGCTAAACTACAAGAGGCTACAGCCAATCAAGAAAATCATGTTTATTCCCCCTATGAAGGAACTCTAGCTTTCAAGCGAGCGGTTGCAGATTGGTTTCAAGAGAGGTTTAAAGTCAGTTTGAATCCTGAGACAGAGGTTTTAGCACTTATTGGCTCTAAAGAAGGAATTGCCCACTTTCCGATGGCTTTTGTAAATCCTGGGGATAAATGTTTATACCCCTCTCCTGGATATCCCATTTTTCAGACTGCCATAAGTTTGGCCGGCGGAATACCAGTACCGATTCCTCATCGAGCAGAGAATGGGTTTGTTCCCGATCTTCATGAGCTTGAGTCTTTATTGGTTCTACACAAACCAAAATATGTTCTCATCAATTTTCCCTGTAACCCCACATCTGCAGTCGTAGATAAAGATTTTTTAACTGAGTTGGTTTTTCTAGCTCGAAAATATCAGACCATTCTCGTTTCAGATAATGCCTATAGCGAAATGTATTACGATGATGCAGATAAACCAGTAAGCATATTAGAAATTCCCGGAGCTATGGATGTTGCAATAGAATTTCAATCCTTCTCGAAAACTTTCAATATGACAGGATGGCGTATTGCCTACGCAGCAGGAAATGCAAAGTTGATTGCAGGTTTGTTGAGAGCTAAGACTAACATCGATTCGGGGCCCTTGTTAGCCGTCCAAGAAGCAAGCATTTTTGCTCTCAAAAATGGAAAAGCTCTTTCAGAGCCAATACGGGATATTTATCGTAACCGAAGAAAAATAGTTTTAGATGGTTTGGACAAACTGGGTATTAAATACCTTTACCCGAAAGCTACTTTTTTTGTTTGGGCAGAAGTTCCAGGTGGAGAATCCTCAATGGACTTTGCTAAACGCCTCATTGAAAAAGAGGGGCTGGTAGTGACCCCTGGTATTGGCTTTGGCAAAGAGGGTGATAAATATTTCAGGCTAGCTTTAACGGTACCTGATGCTTCTCTACATGATGCTATTCAGCGCTTGGGTAGGGCTATCCAGAAGTAGAGTTAGTTTTCAATCAGCTCCACAAGGCTTGGATTTTCCAATGTTGTTGTGTCTCCTGAGATCTCCTTCCCGGCAGCCAGATCTTTCAGTAATCTTCTCATGATTTTTCCACTTCGGGTTTTGGGCAGAGTTTTTGTGAATTTAATTTCATCGGGTCTAGCGAGAGAGCCTATTTCGTTTGCTACATGGTTTTTAAGCTCCTGAGCAAGACTTTTAACATCGAGTGTTTCCCCCGAATCTCTAGGAGTAACGAAAGCGACAATACCTTGTCCTTTTAACTCATCTGGGCGCCCGACAACTGCAGCCTCTGCTACTCTAGGATGACTGACTAAAGCGCTTTCAATTTCCATGGTGCCTAGCCGGTGACCTGAAACATTGATCACATCATCGACGCGCCCTTTGATCCAAAAATATCCATTTTCATCTTTGTGCGCTCCATCCCCAGTGAAATAGAGACCTTTGAATTTAGACCAGTAGCTTTCTTTGTATCTTTCGGGATTTTTGTGAATTGTTCGAAGCATGGATGGCCAAGGATGTCGAATCACCAAATAACCACCCTCATTCGGTCCCAAGCTCTTGCCTTCTTCATTGACAATGTCGGCTACAATACCTGGAAAAGGTTTCGTGGCCGAGCCTGGTTTTAGGGGCGTAATTCCCGGGATCGGAGAGATCAAAATCGAGCCTGTCTCTGTTTGCCACCAAGTATCTACGATGGGGCATTTTGCTTTTCCGATCATTTGGTAATACCACATCCAGGCCTCTGGATTGATGGGTTCCCCCACACTTCCAAGCAGCCTTAGGCTTTTAAGGGAATATTTTTCGACATGTTGATCTCCGGCCCTCATGAAAGCTCGAATGGCTGTGGGTGCTGTGTACAGTGTCGTGACATTGTGCTTGTCAATGATCTCCCAGATTCTTCCGGCATGAGGATGCATCGGAGCTCCCTCGTAAATGACACTCGTGATCCCGTTGGCTAGAAGCCCATAAACGACATAGCTGTGGCCCGTGATCCATCCGATATCAGCAGTGCACCAGAAAATATCGGTTTCTTTTAAATCAAAAATCCATTTAGCTGTTGTTGCAACCCCTACTAAGTATCCCCCCGAAGAGTGAACAATTCCTTTGGGCTTGCCCGTTGTACCGCTGGTATAGAGATAAAAGAGCGGATGTTCGGAATCAAATGGCTGCGCTTTGTGGGTTTTGGGTTGATCGTTGACGAATTCTCTCCAATCGAGCTCATTACTTTGAAGATCTGTGTGCCGATTACGCTTAAAAACCAAGACATTTTTAACCGTCTTACAATCGCTGACGGCTTCTCTTACTGTTTTGTTTAATTCTAGTACTTGGCCTCTTCTGTAGCCCACATCAGAAGTAAAAACTATTTTGCAGTCGGCGTCCTGAATCCTGTCTCTTAGGGAATGAGAACTGAAACCTGCAAAGACAATGCTATGGGCAACGCCGATCCTAGCACAAGCCAACATAGCAATAATCGCTTCTGGAATAAGCGGCATGTATATCGAAGCTGAATCACCTGCTTTTAAACCTAATTTACTTTCCAGCGCATTTGAGAGTTGGCAAACTTCTTCGTAGAGCTCTTGGAAAGTTAACTTCTTAACAACTCCATCCTCACCTTCCCAAATATAAGCTATTTTGTTTTTCTTTTTTTCCAAGTGTCGATCTAAACAGTTTTGTGCAACATTTAGTTTTCCCTCAAGAAACCATTTTGGGAAGGGTTCGTTCCATTGAAAAGCCTGTGTCCACTTTTTGGACCAATCTATCAATTCGGCTTGGCTCTCCCAAAAGTGAACAGGATTTTTCTGGGAATCCTCCCAAATCGTTTGGTACTTCGCGGGATCATTGATGTTGGCTTTTTCCACGAAAGTTGCTGGTGGTGAAAAAACTCTGGATTCTTTGATGACGGTTTCAATGGCAGAATTATTACGACGAGTTTCCATAACGTGCACCTAAAAAAGGTTTGATAAAAAATTAGTTCTATCCCAACCTGAACGAGCTTAAAATACCTTTATCATGGATCCCATACTCATTGTCGATGATGAAAAAGATAATTTAGAAGCTCTGCGCCGAATGTTGAGGGGGCAGTATGATGTCACCATCGTGGAGTCTCCAATCGAAGCTCTGAAGCTGGTTCAAAGTCAACTTTTTCATGTGATTGTTTCTGACCAGCGCATGCCTGAAATGACAGGCGTTGAGCTTCTGGAAAAGGCCAAAAAATTAAGCCCTCTTTCAACGCGTATTCTTCTGACTGGATACACTGATATTGATTCGGTTATCGATGCCATCAACCGAGGTCAAATCTATCGATATGTTTCAAAGCCTTGGGAGCCCGAGGATTTCAAAATGACTCTTCGGCAAGCGAATGAGGCCTTTTTGCTTAAAAAAGAGCTTCAGGAAAAGAATGCTAGTTTAGAAAAAGCGCTCAAGGAACTTACTTTGCTTGATAGGGCTAAAAGTCGCTTTTTGTCATTGGTGTCCCACGAACTAAATACGCCTCTTACGGTTATGAACTCTTTTATCGATCTGATTTCTGAAAGTAAGAAGGAGTTACCAGCTGATTTTGCAAAAGCAATGGGGTCTATTCAAGGAGCATCTCGTCGTTTAGGTGAAATCGTGAAAGAGGTAGTGGATTATGTGCGATTTGAAACTGATTCCAATCTCAATAGAGAGAATGTGGACTTAGTTAGTATGGCTAAACTGGTTCTTTCTGATTTGAAGAGCAAATCGGAGGAGAAAAATATTAGTTTCGATCTGAACTTCCCCACTGAGTGTAAGGTTTCGGTAGACCCTCAAAAATTCAAGATCGCACTTTTCTGCCTTATACAAGACACCCTAAAAAGATCCCCGCAGGGTAAATCAATAGAATTAAAAATTTCAACGAATGGGTTGGATGTTTTTATTGAATCAACTAGGGAAGGCGAACCGATTAACAGAGAGGCTTTTTCATTGCTTGAGACAGGTCAATCACAGATGCATCATCACCAGAATTTGGGAGTTGGTCTTGCTTTGTGTAGAACGATTATTGAGCAACACTCGGGCGAAATATCTACTAGTATGAAAAATGGTAAATCATTGGTTACCATTCGTTTAAAGAGAGTCTAGTTTTTTCAGTAACCTGCCGAAACGCTTTAAGAATAGATTCTGCAAATTGATCGGGTCGATAGGAGCTAAGAACTTTTTCTCTGGCTTTTTTGGCTAAATCTTGTTGAAGCACTTTGTTTTCGATCAGCTGATTAACGTAATCTTTCGCAGACTCCAAGGCCCCCAACCGATAAACAAAGCCTGTTTTTCCGTTGTCTACTAAATCATCAGCAACCCCACAAGTATCGCTTACCAGCGCTGGTAAGCCACAACTAAAAGCTTCATTTACAACGAGACCCCAAGTTTCAAATTGAGAGGGTACCACTAAAAGATCAGCTGCAAAATACCAGTCCCGAGTTTGCAGTTGATTTTGAAACCCCAGCCAGTGAAGTCTGGGAAGACCATCAGATTCTGCTTTAAGGGAAGCCTCCATAGGTCCTGTACCGATTATAATGGTATGAACTTTTTGGTTGGGTAGGAGAATTTCATGAAGAGCAATAATGTCTTGGGGACGTTTTCTGTCAAAAAGCCTTCCAACAAACAGGAGGACAAAATCTGATTCCTTAATTCCCAGATTTTTTCTTAGCTCCTCTCTTTTTATCGAAGCCAGCGGCTCTTCGCGCTTGAAAAACTCCGTGTCAATACAATACTTCCCATTGGTTATTTTCGATGAAGGAATTTTTTTCGACAAGTAAAAGCTCTCAGTTTTGTTCCCGATCGAAACAAAATGATGAACCCCTTTTAGAAAATACTGTTGGAGAGGACGGGTGAGAATTTTTCTTATCAGCGAGCTATTGGAAGTGAAAGTTTCTCCTATAAATATAAGAGGGATGTTGAGTTTCGCACTGAGAATTCGAAGTATCCAGTGTTCCTTCAAATAATACCCGTAGACCACAATGGCCGAAGGACGCTCTGCAATTAGAAGAGTTTGAAGTTTTCTAAAGGCGTCGGATAATCGCAACTGATGAGTATTTAGCGTTTCATTTGGGTAACTATTAGTTAAATTGATGCCCCATGATAGTGATTTTGCAGTTCCCACTTCGTGAAACCACCATTGATTGCCGTCAAAATCTGAATTGAAAAAAAAGACTTTCAATGAGGGTAATTTTTTCGCGAGTTCCCGAAAGACAGGGGCTCGGTATTGAATAGGATGAGTGTCGAAAACAAGTAATTTGGGCTGATGTTCCATGAGGGATAACAAGTATCTTACCTCGTTCTCGACAAACTGCTAGTCGGTTTGTACACTCCATCTATGAATTCAATTCAGACCGCCAATATCGTTTTAATCTTGATTGGAATTGCTCTCATTATTTCAGGCCCCTATATTTTGTATAGAACCGTTTTTGGTTTGGTGCAGCGTCGACGGGAAGATCCAACAGCTAGCCTTCAAATATTTAGTAATTTACTCAATGTGATTATTGCTGTTCTATTTTTTGTAGCCGGTATTTTATTCGTGGTGAACAACCTGCGAGGAAATCCACTTCCTTAAAAGCTGGCCTAAGTATAAGTATTTATTTGCTTTAATTAAAAAACCAAGTGGCGCTCAGAACGCTTTCTTGGATGGGGTGAATGACTTTTAACCCTTTGTATCTTCAATTCTTTTCCTTCTTGGCGAGCCTTACTCGGAATGATAGAACTTTGGAGTTTAAAATTTATCCTTAAGGGAGCTTTCGCATGCCAGTTGGATTAACACTATTCGGGGCTATTTTTGCTACAGTAGGTTTTTTTGCAAGCATCTATGGTCTTGTTATTCTCGTCACTGAAGGACGACGAGCCCAAGCAAAGCCTAAATTAGGATTAGCTCCTGGGGCTGGACCTGGAACTCTAAGCGTTTGGGTCAGTTGGGATCCGAGCCTTTTTAATATGCAAATTTATCGTCTGCGAATTTCCCATGTTAGTCCCGAGTGCAAAGATAAAGAGGGGACATTCACTGTTACTTTTGAAAACCCTCAAACAGAGCCTTTTATTCAGCCGATTGAGCTTCCTCCCTCTTTTAGGAGCCTGATTGAGAAAGAAAATAATGAGCGGTCGCTCTGGACGTTCGAATTTAGAACGGTGAATGAAATGTCATTGTTTTTAAATTGTCATTTAAGAAAAGCTAAGAAAATTTACCAAGGGTTAAAAACTAGGATGCCAAGGATTTCTCAAGTGCTACCAGTGGCTCCTCAAGATGTCGCTACTGTTTTTTCGTTAGATTTCGAAGAACTTCAAGCTCGGAAAAAGCGCATGAAAGATCTAGAAGCGGCAGCAAAAGCAAAAGCTGCCAAAGCAGCTGCTGCTAAACCAGCACCGGCCCCAGCGCCCGCTGCAGCCGTTGCTTCACCAACACCAGCTGCTGCACCTGTCAAAGTTGAAGCACCGGCACCTGCTCCTGTTAAAACCGAAGCTCCTACTCCAAAGAAAGAGGAAGCGCCTCAGGACAAACCTGTTAGTCGGCCTACAGCTCCCAAGAGCGATGCTCCCGCTGCGGCTGCACCAAAGTCTGTAAGAGATGTCGTTTCTGAGAGTAATAAAAACCAAACGGAGTAGTTTGTTATGGGTGATGAAAAAGACAAACCATTCAAAGTGATTGATAAGCGAGCAAGTTCCGGGATGCAAGATTCGAGTGAATCCACAAAAAAATCTGAAGGCGATGGCTTTACTATGGAGTCTGGCAAAGAAACAGGTCCCAACGAGATCGATTTTGTTACTTTGATTTATTCTTTTGCGACCGGAGCTTTGATCTCTATGGGGTTAGCTCCTGACCCACAGACCAAAAAAACGCAGAAAAATCTAACTATGGCGAAGCAGAACATTGAAATTCTGACGATGCTTCAGGCAAAAACTAAAGGCAATTTGACTCCAGATGAAGCTAAGTTTTTGGACAATATTTTAACTGAAGTTAGGTTGAGATTTGTCGAAGCGTCTCGTTAGAAAGCAAATCCCACATCCAATATGAGAGATGGGACTAGTCCACTAAAAGATAATCCAGTTGAAGTATTTGCGAAGATGTATTGAGCACCTGCTGCAAATCCAAAGTTTAAATTAGGGCTTTGAAAAATTCGTCTCCCCACGCTTGCAGCCACTGCTGGAGCTACTCCGCTATCTTCCGAGTTTCTGTAAGAATAATTGAGTCCGTAAAGACCTAAACCAGCTTTTGCCCAATAGCCGTTGAGGTCTCCCTCTGAATAGAAGTGATAATTTAAAAAACACCCGGTTCCTTTGAGTTTTCCATCGCTGACCGAGTAGTTCATGAAAATGGGCATTACTCCGATGGCTGAGCGTTTTGTAAAAGATTGTTGGTATTCCAGAGTTGGAAAAATAAGATTGACTCCAGCGGTGAGGTTGCTGGCGGGTACGAATGCTGGAGGGGCCAGCAAGTGATCATAAATTTTTGAGTTGATAGATTCGCCGCCAAACTCTTTGTTACCTTTGAGTTCAGATGCCAAATTTCTGATTCCAACGCTGGGACTTTTGTCTACTAATCGAACGCTATCGCCTTTTTGAGGAGTTGGATAATCGAAGGTAAGTTGAATGTAGTCCCCACCATTATCCGACTTTTGATCTTTTGAGATCTCTTCAGCATTTGTGAGGATTTGAACAATAGCCGACTCTTCATGGGTCTTAATGACAACTCCACAAGCGATATCTTTATGATTTCTTGTTACACAAACACTGTCGTCTATGGACCATGGGTTCGAGTTGTCATAAGTAACTTGAATAAGTTTTTCTTTTGAATCCACACTTATTACTTCGGAGAAAATCGTTGTTGCTTCTTGGCTATAAAGGCGGTCAACAAATGTCCACAATGCAATGAAAAGAAACGCGTGTTTCATAATCTACTTATCGAGAAAAACGCGGGATTGGTTGAGCTTTTAGGGGAGATTTAATAATTTTCTAGCTTCTATTGGACTCGCAATGTCACGGCCGACCTCTTTTGCGATCCGCGTTATCCTTGAGACTAGTTCTGCGTTGGAAGTCGCAAGTCTTCCTTTTTCATAATAAATATTGTCCTCAAGCCCAACTCTGACGTTTCCCCCCATGAGAATGGCATGGACTGCTAGGGGTAATTCGAATCTTCCTATTCCCGCGACGCCCCAAGTCGAATCCTTGGGCAATCGATCGATAAGATGAACTAGGCCTGAAATATCTCCGCTCATAGCACCGGGAACCCCCAACACAAACTGGCAGTGGTAAGGTGGTTCAACCATTTTTTCTTTGATAAGTTTTTTTAAATTATCGATGTGACCGGCATCATAAATCTCAAACTCTGGGACTACGTTATATTTTTTAAATGCTTCGGCCATAGCTCTCATGTCTGCAAATGTGTTCACAAAAATATCTTCACCGAAATTCATCGTTCCCAAGTTAAAAGAGGCCATCGGGGGCTTCAGTGAAAGTGATGAAATTCTATTGTTGATTGTTTCGCCGACAGCTCCTCCAGTAGAAAACTGAATAATAGGATTTGTTTTACAAGATTTTTGAATTGCAGCTACTGAGCGTTCAAAGTGTTCTAGCTTTTGACTCGGTTTTCCTTGGTCATCTCTGACATGAAGATGAATAATTGAAGCTCCTGCATCAACGGCCTCTTTTGATGCTTTCGCTTGGTCGTCGGGGGTTAAGGGTAGAGCTGGGCACACCGTTTTATCTAATTCAGCTCCTGTGATTGCAGCAGTGATAATAAGTTTTTCCATAGACTAACTTTACACGACTTGATGAAAAGGCGAAATTAGAAGTCGATAAAGAACATTCAATCCTTCGACATGCTGTCGACATGTTTTTGAAAAATGGTTTCTAGTGCCTCTGATACTTTGGGTGATTCATTGAGGTTTTGAAGTGTGAAGCTTAGACTTTCAATAGTCGATAAGCATTCGGGTCTGGGTTGTTTTCTTAACTTTCCCCAATTAGAACGAACTTCGGGATTCAAAACAATCCGTTTTAATTTGAGTAACCACGGATTTCGCCACCACAGGGTTTTAGATTGTTTCCAGTTTCCGTCTAGAATGACAATTCCCTTGATTGAGGTCGGGTCTACCGGAGTTCCCTTTTGGGTTACGATTTGGAAAGGGGTTTTGTTAATTTGGGCTGAGTTTTTAAGGGTTCCCAAATAGAGGACCGCCCAATCTTTCGATTCGGCTGGGCGACCTAGAGCCGCTGTCAATGATCTCCAATTAAGCCCCACTTTGTGGGTAGTCCCCTTCAAAGTCGCCGACGCGAGTCTAGCACTGGTTAGAGGGTTTCGGGCCTCCTGAGGGTGCTGAAGTATGAGGACCTGAGTTTTGGTGGTCAGACTTTTGATTTCCGAGCACAAGCATTTGGATTTAGCCCGCCAACAATCCGCGCATTTAGGGCTAGTTTGAGCGTGTTCCATAAGATTTGGAAAGCTTCTTAACATGAAAAAAGGGCCAAACCCTAGCGATAATTTAACTCAAAGAGTTAAGTTTATGATATACAATGCCCTTTCATTAGGAAGACTTAAAGGAATTATGCAAACCAACGAAAAAATTAGAAATATTGCGATTATTGCCCACGTGGATCACGGTAAAACTACTTTAGTTGACGGTATGTTGTGGCAGAGCGGGACGTTTAGGCAAAATCAGACCGTTGCTGAGCGGGCCATGGATAATATCGATATTGAGAGAGAAAGAGGCATTACTCTAGTTGCTAAGAATTGCACGATTCAATACAAAAATACCCGCATTAATATCGTGGATACTCCTGGTCATGCCGATTTTGGTGGGGAAGTTGAACGCGGTTTGCAAATGGTGGATGGAGCTCTTCTTCTTGTGGATGCTGCCGAAGGGCCTCTTCCACAAACTCGTTTTGTGCTCAAGCATGCTCTTGAGTTGGATCATAAAATTATCGTCGTTATTAATAAAATTGATCGCCCTGATGCAAGACCCAAAGAGGTTTTAGATGAAATCTATAATCTCTTTTTAGATCTTAATGTGAAAGATCATCAATTTGATTTCCCGGTAGTTTATACAAACGCTAGAAAGAGAATCGCGGTTAAGTCTCCCGAAGACATCGAGAGCGGGAAAGACCTAACGCTTCTTTTCGATACTATCCTCGATTATTTTCCAGGCCCAAAAATAGAGAATGAAGGGGTTAGAATGCTGATTTCTAACACCAGCTACAGTGAGTACATTGGTAGATTAGCAGCTGGCAAAGTTCATTCGGGAAGTATTAAAGTTGGCGACAAAGTAGTTCTTTCCCAAGAGAAGGGCCTTTCTCCAGAGACTAAAATTACTGCTCTATTTGCGTATGAGGGACTTCAAACAGTTCCCATCGAAAAAGCCGATGCGGGAGATATCGTTGTAGTGGCCGGAATTGAAGAGCTCAAAATTGGAGACTCTATTTGTGATCCTTTGAATCCCCGACCCTTACCTAGAATCCAAATTGAACAGCCTACTATTTCGATTGAACTCATTGTTAATAGCTCTCCCTTCGCGGGAAAAGATGGCAATCGATTGACCTCTCGAGTTCTTTGGGACCGAATTGAAAAAGAGCTTAGGACCAATGTTTCTTTGCAAGCTGAAAAAACCCAATCGGCGGATACTATTCTGTTACGGGGCCGAGGAGAGTTGCAATTCGCTGTTTTAGCCGAGCAGATGAGGCGTGAGGGCTATGAGTTTATGTTGGGGCGACCCAAAGTGATTACTCAAGACAATAATGGTCAAGTCGAGGAACCGCTAGAGCATGTTGTAATGGATGTCCCCGAAACTTGTGTTGGTGTTATTACGGAAAGATTAGGAACGCGAAAAGGGGAGATGACCAACTTACAAAAAATGGGCACGGATCGTGTGAGGTTGGAGTTTGACATCGCATCTCGAGGTCTTATTGGTTACCGATCGGAATTTTTAAATGACACTCGGGGTATGGGACTGATGAGTTCCTATTTTGCTGGTTATGTTCCATTCAAAGGCCACATTATCGATCGAATTAACGGCGCAATGGTGGCGGACCGGCCGGGTAAAACAACTTCTTATGCTCTGTTCAACTTAGAGCCCAGAGGCAAACTCATGGTACCCCCAGGTGTTGAGGTTTATGAAGGCATGGTGGTTGGCCTAAATAGCAAGCAGAACGATATCAATGTCAACGTATGTCGAGAAAAGAAACTTACTAATATTCGTGCTGCGGGGAGCGATGAGAATATCATTTTGACTCCAGTCCAGCCTCTGACATTGGAAGGATCCATTGCTTGGATTGCCGATGATGAAGTAGTTGAAGTAACCCCCAATCACATTCGAATCCGGAAGAGAATTCTCGATCAGAATAAACGATCGATCATTCGGGCTCCGAAGGAAGAGGACGAGGAAGTTGATGCATAGAGTCTCTATGTAACAATTTGATTCGAGCATCTTGCGTCCTAGATACCGTAACCCTATACTGATCTCTCAGACGATTAAAAAGTTACATCCAGGATGGTTATGTCTCAGATCAAAGAACTTAAAACTTTAGTAGGGCAACTCTTCATGGTCGGGTTTGACGGTATCTCCGTACCTCAATCGTTTAAAGACGCAATTCGAGAATACAAACTAGGCGGAACAATTTACTTTAAACGAAATGCTGAGTCGCCCGCTCAGTTGGCAGAGCTTTCCAACGAATTGCAGTTTGATTGCCGAGAAAATACTTCCCCTTTTATGTTTATCGCTATCGATCATGAGGGAGGAAAAGTAAATCGTTTGAGTAAGCCCTTCACTCAGTTCCCCGGTAACGAATATCTAGGTGAAATCAATTCTCCTAAAATGGGATTTCAATTTGGGGCCATCATGGCCAAAGAATTAAAAGCCGTAGGTATTAATATTAATTTTGCCCCAGTCGTGGACGTTAACACCAATCCTGATAATCCAGTGATGAAGGACCGAATGTTTTCCTCGGATCCGGAGATCTGTGGAAAATTAGGCTCTGCTGTTTGTCGAGGTATTCAGAAAATGGGAGTAGCAGCTGTGGCTAAGCATTTTCCAGGACATGGGGACACTAAAGTAGACTCTCATTTTGATCTACCGAGAATCGATAGGTCCTTGAGCGAACTTGATAAAATCGAATTGATCCCCTTTAAACGGATGGTTAGAAGCCGAGTTGAAGGCGTTATGACCGCTCATATTATTAACTCTGCTTTAGATCCTGATTATCCTGCAACGTTATCTGAAAAAACTATTCAACCCATTCTTCGACAAGGAATGCGGTATTCAAAACTTATTTTCAGTGACGACATGGAAATGAAAGCTATCACAGATCACTACGGAATCGATGAAGCGGCTGTTTTGGCTGTGAAAGCTGGATGCGATGTACTCATTTATCGTGGAGATCAAGGAGTGCCTGAATCAGCGATTGAAGCAGTCATTAAAGCGGTTGAAAGTAAGCAAATAAACCGCGCTCAACTGGAAGCTTCAGTTGAGAGAATCTTAAATTGTAAAAAGAGTTATGCGGTTCAGACGAGTCCTATCGAAGTAACTGAAGTTGGAAAGATGGTAGGAATTCCAGAGCATATTAAATTAGCGGAAATGATTGCTAATAAAGAAAAGCTTCCCGAAAGTGATTCGGGAGATAACGACTTTTAATCGTTTAACTGGCTTTTTTAATGGGGCTAGGAAGCGATTGCGTAGCTCGGTTATGAAGGTTTAAAAGATTGTCTACGAGTTGTTTGTAAGTTGATGATTCGCTGTAGTTGGACATTCCAATAAGAATAGCAAGCCCGGTTCTGAAAATAGTTGAATCTAACATTGATGTTTTTCTCATCTCTCCACTTTCTCCTCCCGGCCAGACGTTGTGAAGAGTCTCTAAAAGACCATTATTTTTATTCAACTGATAAATTACTTTGTCCTGAGTGAATGTCATAGAAAAGTTGGGAGATTTTTGGGTGTCAACACCGAGCCACTCAATTTCGATGGGAATAGGGCCTTCAAAAGAGAGATGTTCAGGGAGTTCTGCTTCAAAACCGTCGAGTTCTAATTTTTGCAAGTACGATAGAGCCGCACCTGCTCTTAACCAAGGTATGATCTCCTTAAGAAAGGTTAAGACTATCGTCTGTTCATGCTTAAGCTGGTATCCCGCCTTGTTGTTTTTTAAATATCTTTCCTCAACTTCACATTGAATTGATCTGTCTAGGAAATGCAATTCGATTAAATTCGAAGGTTGAAGTTGAGATTTAGTTTTGGGATTTAAGTCCAGACTAAATCCCCCATACGAGATCTCGGTTACGAATCCTAAAACAGTTTTGTTTTGGGTAACGTAACAGAGATTGGAATGATTGACTGAGAATCGATGATAAAGTCTGGAGTCTTCTTGGTTGCTCATATTTTTAGTTTTTTTCCATTTGAGGAAATTTGCTTTGAACTAAATAAAGGGGTTTCCCCATTGAGATCGAGAGTATCAATCCAACGTACTCTGCCATAATTCCCATTGAGACCATGATAATTCCAAAGAAAAACGATAAGAGAATAAATAAGGATGTCCAACCTTGAACAGGTACGTTGCCGGTAATTTTCTGATAAAAAGCGTATCCAGTTAATCCAAAGCTTAGAAAAATTGTGAATAGTCCCATCAAAGAGATGGCCCTTAGGGGAGAGACTGGAGAAGATAAAACTAATCTTCTAAAGTGGCCTAAAAGTCGGGGAGGGTTATAGCTTTTTGCAGTTCTCCATTCTTTCCGTAAAGTAACAGGGCAAGAGCCAGATTGTGAGGTTACCCATTGTAGCGCAACATCTAGATAGACTCCTGCACCACAATAGGCTGATAAACTTCTCCCTACATCCCCTCGGATCAACCTGAAACTGCTAAAGTCATGTCGCTGCTCATTTCCAAGAAGCGTTTTAAAAAGCCAATGTGCGATTCGACTAGTGCTGTTTCTAAACTGGGAGTGAGGAGCTGGTTGTGAGCCGATACCATAAACAAGTTGGAAATTGCCCTCTAAAGCTGTTGTTAAAAGTGAGTGAAAATCCTCGGGAGAATGCAAACCATCTTCATCTAAAGTGATAACCCAATCTCCTCGAGTTCTAGCTACGCCAGCCAAAGTAGCAGCATGTTGACCGAAATTTCTTGAGAGCCAAACGTTCTTTACTTGAGGGTATTGTTCTGAAAGCTGTTTCATAACTTCTGCTGATTTGTCTTGGGCTCCATCCCAAACCAAAAAAATCTCAATAATTTGCAGTGCCGAATGTTCATGCGAAGCCGGTATTGAATTGAGATTAACGATTTCCTGAACCAATCTTGGTAAGGTTTTTTCCCCTTGGAATACGGGAATGACGATAGAAACAGTTTGAGTCTTATGGGTTGTTTCAGGGATTTCGACTGACCGATGGCTAGATAGTCTTGTTGCAAGCATATTTGTATTAGAGCTCATAAAAAGGGGTGAGCTTTAATAATAACTGCAAATGAAATGGGGCTCAACCAGTCAGGGGCTCTATTGAAAACTTAACAAGAGCTAACGCGCTGCGGGTTAGTTAGGGATTCTTGAATCTTCGCGCAAATGTAGTCGAAGTCAGTTGTTTTGTTTTTGAAATCTAGACTATCTGCGTTGACTACAAGTACTTTTCCCAAATCGTAGTCGCTTATCCAATCTTCGTAACATTGTTCAAGGAGTTGTAGGTAATCTGCCGGAATATTCTGTTCAAAAGTACGTCCTCGCTCTTTAATGCGTTCTTTCAAGCAGGGAACTGAACGCTTAACATAAACTACTAAGTCGGGTGGAGTTAAAAATTGGGTCATCGTTGAATAAAGCTCGAAGTAGTTTTCGTAGTCTCGGTCGTCCATTTGACCGCCTTCTTTGAGTGCCCTCGCGAAAATATGGGCATCCTCGTAGATAGATCGATCTTGGATCGCTGATATTTCTGAGTTGGCTATCATTTGATGAGCTTGAAATCTTTTTGATAGGAAAAATACTTGAAGCTGCAGCGACCACCGGTTCATGTCACCGTAAAAGTCAGAAAGATAAGGATTGTTAGCAACCACTTCGAAGTGGGGTTCCCACGAGTAGTGCTCAGAGAGCATGCGCGTCAAGGTTGTTTTTCCAGAGCCGATATTTCCTGCAACAGCGATAAACTTTTTTGAATTCATAATGGGATAATTTGATTTAACCAAATGCTCTTGTTAGGTCAAAGTTTTTAAGAAAAAGTTTTAATAAAAAACTTCTGTCAAAGGTTAATTTTCGAGTAGAAGCTGAATTGTTTTGATGGTAGCAATAATGCTCTATGGCATTGAAAATTCAAGAAATCAAACAGCAAGGTTTTGAGAAGGTTCTGTCGGCGGAAGACCTAGAGTCAGGCCTGTCAGCAATTATCGCAATTCACAATACCAATTTAGGTAGAGCCTGTGGTGGTATTAGGATGTTGCCATACGGATCGCACAGTGAAGCTCTTAATGATGTGCTAAGACTAGCCAAAGGAATGTCCTATAAATCGGCTCTAGCCGGAATTAATTTTGGTGGTGGTAAAAGTGTGATTATAGGGGACCCCTCAAAAAAATCCCCTGCATTATTTCATGCTTTTGGAGATTTTGTTGAAACCTTCAAGGGAAAGTACATAGCTGCTAAGGATATGAATATTGGCAGCTCTGATCTTGCTCTGGTGAAACAGAAATGTCGTCACGTTCTAGGCGTTGAAGGTGAGCCTGGGACGAGTGGAGATCCTTCTCCAGTAACTGCTTATGGTGTATTTCGTGCGCTTGAAGCAACCATTGAGTTTTTAACCGGATCAAAAAAAATGAATGGTCTCAAAGTGGCCATTCAAGGAATCGGACATGTAGGTTATTCATTCGCCGAGTATATTAAAAAAGTGGGGGGAGAAATTTGGGTAACGGATACCAACATGGAGACTGTTGAAAAAGCGCAGAAAGAATTAGGAGCGAAGTTTGTTGCTTTAGAAGAAATTTATGATCTTAATTGTGATGTTTTTGCTCCATGCGCCAGAGGAGCAGTTTTAAATTCAGAGACGATTCCTAAGTTGAAGTATAAAGCCATTGTTGGTGCTGCTAACAATCAGCTTGCAACACCCAAAGATGGAATACGTCTTCACGAGAGAAAAATTTTGTATGCTCCTGACTATGCAGTAAACTCTGGTGGAATCATTAATATTTTTATTGAGTCACAGGGATACGATCGTAATCAGGCTCTAAATAAAACGGAAGAAATTTACCGCACCATAAAAGAGGTTTTTGAGAGGTCTCAAAAAACTGGAAAACCTACTTTTGAAGTGGCCGACCAACTCGCAGAAGAGCGCCTTTATGGCAAAAAATGAAAGATTAGAAAAAGGCCATCCCTTCGGTATTCATCGAGTAATGGATCAACAGGTCGTGTTGCCCCAAGCAGCCGAAAGAATTGATAATACTCTGCCTATTTTTTCTAATGAGATTCTCTTGTCTGTTGAGAAACTTAATATTGATGCTGCAAGCTTCGTTCAAATGGAGAAGGAAACCGGCGGGAATAAAAATAAAATTGCGGAACTTATCAAAAAAAGTTGCGAAACAAGAGGTAAAAAACACAACCGAGTCACTGGAAGTGGCGGAATGCTTATTGGCGCTGTTCAACAAGTTGGGAGTGAGTATCGTGGCCCTTTGAAGTTAAAAAAGGGAGATAGAGTTGCTACTCTTGTTTCTTTAACGTTAACTCCTCTGCACATTGAAAAAATCAAGAGTATTGATCTCAAAACTCACCAAGTGGACGTTGAGGGGTATGCAGTCCTATTCGAAAAATCGATTGCTGCTCATTTACCCAAAGAGCTACCCGAAGCAGTTTCGATGGCCGTGTTTGATGTCGCTGGTGCTCCCGCGACTGTGAACTTACTTTGCAAGTCAGGACAGACTGTTATTGTTGTAGGTGGTGGTGGAAAAGCAGGATTACTTTCTTGTCTCGCCGCACGAAAAAAAGTGGGATCCAAAGGTAAAGTCATAGCGATAGAACCCCAATTAAAAGCTGCGGAATCTTTGGCTCAATTGAGACTGTGTGATGAAGTTCTGCAAATTGATGCTACCCATCCAGTTGCCGTTCATACCGAGGTCGAGAAAGCAACTCGAGGAAAAATGGCTGATCTTGTTGTGAATGTGGCATCTGTTCCAAACACAGAGATGGGGTCGATATTGGCATGCAAGCCAAAAGGCCAAGTTCTCTTTTTTAGTATGGCTACTTCGTTTACCAAAGTGGCTTTGGGAGCAGAGGGAGTTGCGTCAAGTAGTCGATTAATTTTCGGAAATGGTTATTTTCCAGATCATGCTGATTTCTCGATTCGTCTTCTTTTAAAACACAAACCATTGCGCGATCTTTTTTTAAGCCGATATCAGTCTCATTAGGCGCAACTCGTCAATTTAATCAAAGGTTCCATGTTAAAATGAACAAGGGTCTGAGGTTCGTCTAATTATTTAAAAGAAGGTAATTTTATGAAAGTACCACTTCTCAAAGTCGTGGCCGTTGGTGAATTTGAACCTTGGGCGAAGCAATTCATTGCTTCAATGCAAGAGAACGAGATCATTGAAGTTAAATTCGAGCCAAATATCGAGGTTTTCTGCGGCACAGTTGTTCCGAGCAATTATCCCACTGTAGTATTCATCGAAAATAATTCCGATAATAGAAAAAATATTTTAAAAATTTGTAGTTTAGAAAGGCCTATTTATATCCTTTGTCTGGGCAAACAATTCTCTAGGGAGGATTTTCAGTTCGCTCTCGAGCAACGAATCTATTGGTTATTTGAAGTAACGAAGGTTGATGAAAAAGATGCTATCGAAAGACTACAGAACCTTTCAAGACTTGTGGAATCTGATGGGCAGTTCCAACAAATTTTGCGAGCTATGAAATCTATCTTACTGCAGACCGAAGCTGAATTTCCGGAAATTCCCATGGTGGCTGAGTTAAGAAAAGCGGTGAAAAAACTTGAGAGTCATAGCCTCAAGAATGAACTCAACCATCTTGGGTTTCACAAGATGGGTGAGGTTTCAGAAAATCTATTCCATAAAAATCAGACTCTGGGTGAAGCTTTGGTCACTATCAATGAACTGGAGCGGACTGGTGTGATGTGGGTACGAGGTAATCAACCCGAGCAGGAAGGTAAAATCGAATTCCTTCAGGGAAGAATCGTAATGGCATCTGCTGGGGGATGTGAGGGCACTAAAGCCATTTACAGAATGTTTCTCTGGGACAAAGCCACGCTCCTCTTTTTCAGGAAAGACCCCAGTGAATCGTCTCTTGTGGAGCATATTGACATCGATATCAATCAACTTTCCAAGATGGGTGAGCTTCACAAATCAAAATTTGAAGGGCTTCGAAATGAACTGCCACCGCCGAATCTTAAATTAGAAATAAATCCGGAGATGATCGACAAGGAAACAGCTCTTAGCCGGAGTGACTTCTCTGTACTTTCAAGCATTGTCGAATTCGGCACAGTTTCAACAGTCGTGGACTTCAACGCTCTTCCAGATGTAGAGATCTATGAATCTCTAATAGCCTTGAGAAAAAGCAATCTCATCCACAAATCCAAATGAAGGCTTTTTTTGGTAAAGCAGTAAAGAAAGCCCTTGATGCAAGCGGTCTTTCAAAAGAAGATCTAGCCTATAAAGTTCTTCCGCACTTTCTTCTGGAAATTTTTACCAAATATTTAAGGGTCAACACTGGCGGTGAATCATTTGTCCCCAAAAAGGGGGCTGTTATTTTCGTCGCTAATCATAGTGGTTTTATGGGTTTCGATGCTTTGATGATTGGGCATCAAATCTACTTAAAATCTAGACGAGTTCCCAGAATTATTGCCCATAAATTATGGTTTTTACGGCCAGAGATTTCAGTGCATGCTAAAAAGCTAGGACTCATACCCGCTACCATAGAAAATGGATTGAAAATTCTTAAAAAGGGGCAGGGGCTTATTTTGTTTCCAGAAGGTGAGGAGGGTAATTTTAAGCCAACTAAGTATCGTTATCGTTTACAGAGATTCAGGAGAGGATTTGTTAGGCTCGCTCTTCAAACCGGCGCACCCATTATTCCGGTAGCAGTGATAGGCGCAGAGGAAACAAACATCACACTCTCACAAATTAGGTGGGCGAAACAGTTACTAGGAATCATTATTCCTGTACCTCTCAATGTTATTCCACTCCCCGCTCGTTGGCACATTCAATTCATGGAGCCCATCTACTTAGGAAAAGATGAAGCAAAAGCAAATGACATGGAATATGTGACCAAAATTAGTCGTCAGATAAGATTAAAATTACAAAAAGAGCTCCACTCCCAGCTTAAGAAGCGGGATAGGGTTTTTCTCTAGGCTCCCTGAAACACGTTGGCTGCTACCCTCGGTTTAACTTCTGATTAATTCTGATGTGTTAAATACACATCATGCTAACAAAAACTTTTAGTGCTACCCTCGATGGTGTTCAAGGCTCGATTGTAAAAATTGAATCTACCTTGTTAAGTTCTTTACCTCAAATTATTGTAACGGGCTTACCTGGGGAAGTGATTAAGGAAAGCCGAGAACGTGTTCGTGCTTGCCTAGTTAATTCTGGATTTGACCTTCCAAATGGTAAGGTTGTTCTTCACTTGTCTCCTGCAGAGATCAAAAAGCAGGGCAGTCATTATGACTTGGGTATTGCCGTATCAGTGCTAGCTGCGGAGTCTAAGATAGATTCGAGAAATCTCCATCATTACGGGTTTCTTGGGGAGCTCGCCCTTGATGGTACTTTGTGTGCTGTGCGAGGTATGCTTCCACTCATCGATGCATTAAATAAAAGTCCAGCTATTCAAAAAATTATCATTCCCAAAGGCAATGAATTTGAAGGATCTCTTTTGGGGAGTGAAAAGATTTTGGTGGCTAAAAACCT
>DDPO01000122.1:27286-59254 GCA_002342225.1 Bdellovibrionaceae bacterium UBA2466
TGGGAAGTTCTCAATTTTATATCTAGCAAAATACCACTTCCTTGTTGCCAGCCAGTCCTGCCGCAAGAAAAATTAATTTCAAAAAGTATATTTGATCAAATAATTGGGCAGAGCTTGGCAAAGAGAGCCTTACAAATAGCTTTGGCTGGAAAACATCACTTGCTGCTGGTTGGCCCCCCTGGGGTGGGAAAAAGTATGTTATCGACCTCTGCATTAGAGTTGCTCCCACCCCTGTCGAAAAACGATTTCGTCGACCTTTTGAAAATCTACAGTGCTTCCTCAATGGAGATCGAACCCTTAATTCAAACCCAATCTCGACCCTTTCGAGCTCCTCACCACTCCATATCCAGCAATGCTTTGATCGGCGGTGGATCCCTCGGAAGAGTTGGTCCGGGTGAAATAAGTCTTGCACATAAAGGTTTGCTATTCTTAGACGAGTTTCCAGAATTTCGCCGTGATGCAATCGAAGGTCTTCGAGAGCCGTTGCAATCGGGAAGAGTGCACTTAACCCGAGTAGGTGGAAATTGCATATTACCGGCTGATTTTACTTTGATTGCGGCCATGAATCCTTGTCCCTGTGGGATGTACACGCCGTTGAATAACAGATGTCGTTGCACCCCTGATAGAAAAGCTCAATACCAAAGAAAGTTATCAAGTCCGATCTTAGACAGAATATCGGTAATGGTTCAGATGAACGTAACTAGTTCAGTTATTGAAAATGAGTATGTCGAGCAGAGTGCACAAAAAATCAAGGAATCCATATTAATTTGCTCTGAAATCCAAGGGAAGAGATTTAGGAGTGTATCGGCATTGCCTGAGTCTGCGGCGGATATGAGTCACCCCGACTTCTCACTCGACGAGAAAGGTTCTGAAATCGTTAAAATATGGCAAAGTAAGTTTAAGGCTAGTTTTCGGAGGGTGAATCAAACTATTAGAGTTTCTCGTACTATAGCCGATCTAAATGGCCACAAAAAAATCGGATCAAATGATCTTGTTGAAGCTTGGGGACTAAGATGCTTCGATTTTTACCAGCCGTTCTAGACCATTTTTTGGAGACATGGTTTTTGCCCGTGTGTCCAATTTGCACAAAGGAGATATGGATGGGTCATGAACGACAATGTTGCACGCCCTTTCACTTCATTGAGAACCCTGTTTGCATCGTTTGTGGTTTTAAAATAGAAAGTGGTCAAGATACATGTGGAAAATGTTTCAATGTTGAGTTTCGCCCTATCGAACAAATAAGATCACTTCTTTGGTATCAGGAATCTGCCAAAGCACTGATTCATATGGTGAAATTCCAAGGGCGATTCGAGTGGTTTAATGTATTTTTAAATATTCTGAATCTCAGAAACTTTCCATTTAGTGAAGAAGGCTTTCATCTCGTTCCTGTCCCTGTTCATCGGAAAAAATTTTTGAAACGAGGATTTAATCAGTCTGAGATCTTGGCTGAGCATATTTCTGATGTCATTTCTCTTCCTATTAATACGGGCCTAAGAAAAAACAGGGAAACTCCTCCACAAAGTGCGCTTAATCAAAACGATCGAAAATTGAATTTATTAAACGCTTTCGAATGGGATACCAAAAGAGCTATTCCAGAAAAAATTATCCTAATCGACGATGTTTATACGACTGGAGAGACTTTGAGTGCATGTGCAAAAGTTCTGCGATCGGTTGGGGTCAAGCGAGTTTTGGCTTGGACTCTTTTTAGAACACCACAGATATAATTGGCAGCCCCCNNTACGCGGCTTTATCAACCGATTTTGCTACTCGAGTAACTGAGGAACCTGCTGAAGAGTGTCCTCCATCACCTGTTCGTAGTTGCTTGGACCATTCCGAGGGTTCATTAACGAGTGCATTTTTTAGAACTTCATGCACATCTTTAGCAAATACAAACTTGCACTTTTTGCGTAGTTCTTTTGGAACATCATCAAGATCTTTGTGATTTCGATGAGGTATAATCAAAGTTGTGATGCCATGCCTAAGAGCTGCAAGAGTTTTTTCTTTTAGCCCACCGATAGGTAGCACATGACCACGGAGTGTTACTTCGCCAGTCATTGCAACGTCTTTTCGAACTGGATTACCCGTGAGCAAGGATATTAACGCAGTTGTAAGAGTAATTCCTGCACTTGGGCCATCTTTCGGTGTAGCACCTTGAGGTACGTGAACGTGTATCTCGTATCGGCTAAACACTTTCTCGTCGATGCCATAGCGTGAGGCTTTACTTCTCACATAGCTTAGAGCTGCTGTGGCAGATTCCTTCATCACATCTCCTAAGGAGCCAGTGAGTGTGAGGCCTCCACCTGCACGTTTCATCATGGTCACTTCGATGTTCAGAATTTCTCCACCGAACTGAGTCCACGCTAAACCCGTTGCAACTCCGACTTCATCGTGTTCCCGCTCTTCTTCTTGTAAGTAGCGTGGTGGTCCAAGATATTTGGGTATCGATTGGCCTGTAACGACAATTTTAGAAAGTTTCTTATCGGAAGTTGCGAACTTTCTGGCTACTTTCCGGCAGACTGTAGCCACGCAACGCTCTAGATTTCTCAGACCAGCCTCTTGAGTGTATTGATTTACAACTCGCGCGATAGCTTGCTCGGTCACTTCGATATTTTCTGGCTTTAGCCCGTTTTCTTCGATTTGCTTGGAAATCAAGAATTGTTTTGCAATCTTTAGTTTCTCTTCTTGGCTATAACCGGCTAGTTGAATGACCTCCATGCGGTCTTTCAGTGCTGCTGGGACTGTATCCATGAGATTAGCAGTCGCTACAAACATCACGTTTGAAAGATCGAATGGGAGATTTAAGTAGTGGTCGCGGAAGCTGAAGTTCTGTTCGGGGTCTAAAACTTCAAGAAGAGCTGCGGCTGGATCTCCCCGGAAGTCCGAACCCAGTTTATCGATTTCATCAAGCATGAATATTGGGTTATTACTTTCGGCTTGCTTTAAACTTTGCACGATTCTACCCGGCATCGCTCCTACATAAGTTTTTCTGTGACCTCTTACATCTGCTTCATCTCGAATTCCGCCAAGCGAGATCCTGACGAATTTTCTGCCCATCGCTCGTGCAATGGATTTTCCGAGGGAGGTTTTACCGACCCCTGGAGGTCCAACGAAACATAAAATGGGTCCTTTAGTTTTACTTTTGAGTTTTCTAACAGCCAAGAACTCAAGAATTCTTTCTTTGATTTTTTCTAGATCAAAGTGATCTTCATCGAGAACCTTTTTAGCGTGCACTAGATCTAGGCAATCTTCGGTGGATTTGCTCCATGGAAGATCTATTAACCAATCAAGATACGTTCTAACAATAGTTGCTTCGCTAGCATCTTGATGCATTCTTTCCAAGCGATTGGCTTGCTTAATTGCTTCCTCATAAACTTCAGGCGGCATTTTAGCAGCTTCAATTTTATTTCGAAGCTCTTGAAGTTCTTCACTTTTCGATTCATTATCTCCGAGCTCGGTTTTAATGGCTCGAATTTGTTCTCTCAGGAAGTACTCTCGCTGACTCTTTGTCATTTCATCGCGTGCTTGGTTGCGAATACGAGCTTGCATTGCTAATACTTCAAGCTCTTTGACTAAAATATCATTGACCTTTTTTAAACGCTCAACGGGGTCAAACTGCTCAAGGATTTCCTGCGCTTCATTCACTTTGAGTCCTAAATTAGAAGCGACTAAATCGGCTAGGCGTCCAGCCTCGGTGATGTCATCAACAACCATCAATATGTCTGGTGAAAGCATACGGCCTAAGGAGATAACTTTTTCTAGCTGCTCCTTAACTGTTCTCATTAAGGCTTCGACTTCAAGATTTTCACGAGTTGCACCCTTTTCTTTGATGGTTTTAACTCGAGCTACGAAAAATGGCTTCTCTTGGGTGAAGTTGACAGCAGTGCCTTTCATCAGGCCCTGAACAAGAATTTTTATTCGGCCATCGGGCAGCTTTCTCATTCTCATGATCATGGCTACTGTACCGACCGGATAGATAGTTTCAGGATTTGGATTTTCGTCGGTGATTTCTTTTTGAGCAGCCAAAAAGATGAGCCGATCTTTAGCAAGTGCTTCATTGACCGCTCTAATTGAAGGCTCCCTACCCACAAACAGGGGTAAAATCATGTAGGGATATACGACTACATCTCGAATTGGCAGTAAAGGTAGCTCGTCAGGGATGACCAATTCTTCATTGTCGGAGAACTCAGTTGACATTTGAGACCTCGATATTCAAGGGTTGTAACAACAAACTCCACCATGACTACAGAGATCTGATCGGATTGTTTGGAAATTTACTTTATTTGTTTTTGGTAATTTACCCACAATTGTTTTCTTATAAATGGGACGCTGAGTTATGAGGGGGCGCACATCTGGAGAGGCTGTCATTAAGCGATTGGAAGTGTTTTAAAAGAGAGGGAGTGTTACTGCTGGATGTACATCTTTTTTTCTTCTACTTCTTGAGCTTCTTTGCAGCGGATGCAAAGTTCGGCCATGGGGCGAGCTTCTAACCTTTTGACTTCGATAGGCTCTTCGCAGCTTTCACAAATACCAAAAGTACCATCTTCGATTTTGGAAAGGGCCAATTCGATTTTTTGAAGTAATGAGCGCTCACGATCTCGAAGCTTCAGGGCTACATTTTGATTGAGTTCAGATGAAGCTAAATCCACTTCGTCAGCTAAATCATCATGACTCATCTGTAGGTCATCTTTTTTTTCTGAATGGTTCAGAAGTCGGCTTTTTTCTTCAATGAGTTTTTGACTAAAGCGAGCCAGTTCTTTCTTTTTCATAGGGAGCTCTCCTTTCTGCTCATTGTTCAGAGCAGACTACAGCCAAGAAGACTGTGAAGGGTCAGCTAACTTCTAAGATTCACTTGTTTTTGGAAATAATTACTAAAAAGATAAAACGTACTCTTAATATTAACACTATTATTTTGTCTTCTCAAGTTTTTAGCCCGTGGAACTATTTGTTCGGGACTGGTGGACGAGATTTTTTATTGCTGCACTATGGCGCCATTTCCTTCAAGCTTGAAAATGGGTAAGTTTCTTTTTGCAACGCGCGAGCCTTCGAATGATAAGTCTGAACCTAACGGGGAAGGAAAGCTTTTTTGCTGACTTAAAAAGTTTACTAACTCGTTACGATCGCTTGAAGGTGAATTTTTTAGTGCCGTTAAAATCAAATTTGTTGCTTCAAAAGCTTGGCTAGCCAGTAAATCTGGGTTTGAACCGTAAGCAGCGTTATAACTTTTAATAAACATGGATTGATTTAGATTCGGGGTTGAAGTGTTTAAAAATCCCGGAAATAGTGCGCCTTCAACGTATCTTCCGCCTCTGCGGTAGAGTTGCTCACTATTCCATTCGGTTGTTCCCAAAAGAGTCACTCCCTTAACATCATAGTAGGCGAGGTTAGCAGCTATTTGAGCAACAGCTTTAGGACTGTCAGGAATAAAAATAGCATCGAAATCGATGATGGGCTTTAGTTTAACTTTTGGCTCTTTTCCAGTTTTTTCTTTTTGCTCCTTTTTGTAGGTAGCAATTCGAGACATTTCGAATAGACGATGCTTGGGATTCAAACCTACGAGCTCCTGAACATTTTTTTGAAAGTCTTTTTCTTCTGGATCGTAGGAATCATAAGCAACAACTTTTCCGCCAAACTTTACGACTGAGTTCCAAAAACTTGAACCATACTCTCGACCAAAATTATTTTCAGGGGCTAAAATAGCGAACCTGGAAAATTTTAAGTTGTTAATACAGTGTGAAACAAGACTATCAAGTTGAATTTTGGGTGTCAGAGCATTTTGAAAAATATAAGCTCCTCGCTCGGAAATTCCCTCTTTACCGCTCAGCGAAATGTTAAGAACCCCTAGTTCCTGCGCTTTATCTGCAGCGTAGATAGACTCTTTCCAACTTAGGGGTCCAATGACGGCCATCGCTTGGTCATCTCGCGCCAGTTTATCTACAGCGTTAGCTGCTATTAAAGGATTTGAACGGCTGTCTTCGATAACAATTCTCACGTTGTCATCACCAGCTCCCAAGAAAGATTTAGAGGCTAATAAAATAGCGTCTAGAGCTTTTTTGCCGTAATTTGCGAACTTTCCGGTTAGAGGCAAAACAACGCCAATCGTGCCTTTGTCACCCGATGATCCAGAAATAAGGCTCTGATTTTTGAAAGGAACCTCTAACGAAAACTGAGAAGACTGTGCGACTGGTGTTGGAGGTGTGAGTGGCTGTGAGCTTTGCTCATTTTCAAGGCTTAGAATCGCAATTCTATTGGATATCTTGTCTCTAAATCTTGGCTCTCGAACTTGTTTCAGTAGGTCTCTAAGTTCTGATGAAACCTGTATTTGGTTGATTGTTTTATAGATTGATTCATCGAGCTTTTGTCGGCTGGATTCTGAAAGTGGTAATTGTAATTCCGCCAAATAAGCAAGGATTGCCCCTGAATGATTGCCCAGCGCTTTTGAGACTTGAGCAGCTAATTGAAAAACTATTTCTGCGCGTTTGGGACCTTGGGCGTACACATCGGTGAGTTTCAACCGTGAAAGAACTTGATTGGCTTTTTCAGGATTTTCCCTTGAAAATTCCGCTGCTGCCCAGTTGTAAGTGACGTCAAACGTTATTTCAGATTGTGGGAAGCGAGAGAGAAAATTTTCAAATTCTTTGGAGGAGTTCTTGTAGTCTTTTTGATAGTAAAAGATGGACCCAATCCGGTAGCTTGCCAATTGCCCAGCTTTTCCATTTGGGAGTTTATTTTTAATGCTCTGAAAAATGGGTAAGGCTTTATCGTACTCGCGAGCAAAAAAATATTTTTCTGCTTGCATGAAATTTGCTCGGGCCTCAGGTTCCACGCGGGACGCTTTCGGGCTGTCATATTTACTGCTATACAAAGAGTTAACTTGTTGGGATGCGCAATGAGTTAAAAAAAGAATACAAATTAAAGAGGATGTAACCCTAAGTTTTTTCATGTTCTAAGTATTTGTTTGAACTTTTTGAGGAAGTTTGTCACGCCTGGGTGCGCATCAGGTTTTTCCTCTTTTTCAAATTGGCGAAGCAATTCTTTTTGCTTAGAAGTAAGATGTTTTGGAACTTCCACTGCCACTCTCACGAACTGATCTCCATACCCTGAACCATTGAGGCGCTTAATTCCCTTACCTTTGAGTCTGAAAGTCTCGCCTGATTGAGTTCCTTGCTTGATATCTAATTTTATCGGTCCCGTGAGCGAGGGAACTTCAATTTCAGCGCCGAGAGCAGCTTGAGTGAAAGTAATTGGCATGTCCAAAATGACGTGCTCTCCTTCGCGCTTGAACAAAGGGTGTTCTTGGATTCTGACCAATACATAAAGGTCCCCGGGGGTTCCGCCTGGCTCTGCCATCTCACCTTGGCCCCTTAACCTTATCCTCTGATCGTTGTCGATACCTGCTGGAATAGTTACGTTTACAGTGTGAGGTTTTTTTATAGAGCCAGAACCTCTGCAATCTGAGCACTTCTGTTCAATGACAGCTCCACGTCCCGCACATTGAGGGCATGTTCTGGCTAGAGTAAAAAAGCCTTGATTGAATCGTACCTGCCCGGTTCCCCGGCACTGCTTGCATGGTTGAGGGCGAGTTCCAACTTTGGCACCAGAGCCTGAGCAAGTGTCACAGGCAAATTCTTTTTCAAAAGTTATTTTCTTTTCGATTCCGAGAGCAGCTTCCTCAAAAGATATTTCGATATTATATCGAAGATCGACTCCCCCGGCTTGTCGCCCGCCTCCTCCGAAAATGTCTCCAAAAATATTGTCGAAGATGTCTGAAAACGAACCACCAGCGAAGCCACTAGGGTCGAATCCAGCTCCGGCCCCCATGCCTGCGTGGCCAAACTGATCATACATGGAGCGTTTTTTAGGGTCGCTTAAAACTTGATAGGCCTCATTAACCTCTTTAAAGGCATCTTCGGCTTTTTTATCGCCTGGATTCTTGTCGGGGTGGTACTGGATCGCAAGCTTTCGGAAAGCTTTTTTAAGATCTTCATCCGAGGCGCCCTTTGCAACTCCAAGGACTTCGTAATAATCCCGTTTGGCCATTTGTTAACTCGCTTTGACGACAACAACTCTTGCTGGTTTTAAAAGCTTTCCGTGAAGCATACATCCTTTTTGTACCACAGAGAAAATAGTATTTGCTTTTTGTTCTTTAGATTCAATTTCTGAGATGGCTTCGTGTTTGTTGGGGTCAAAGAGTTCTCCTGCTTGACCAATCAATTCAACCCCAAATCGAGTTAGAAGCTGCTGTAGTTCAGAACGAGTCATTTCTATTCCAGTAACGAAACTTGTGACCTCTTGATCTTGTTTTTCCTTCAACTTACTAGAATGAGAGATTGCATGTTCAAAAAGATCAAGAACAGAGACCAAATCATTAACTAGATTTTTATTGGCCATTTTAACAGCGACTTCCTGATCTTTGATCAAGCGTTTTTTATAGTTTTCAAATTCGGCTCGGATATACAGGATCTCTTTTTCGGCTTTTTGAGCCGCTTCTAGAGCTGCTTGCTGATGATCGACTTCTTTGGCCTCAGTTTCTGAGACAATGTCCGACTTGGCTTCATAATTGTTATTATCTTGAGGGGGCGTATTTTTATTCTCATTGCTTTCCATTTAATCTTCCTTTTCTAAAACCTTTCGGTAGCGTCCTTTTACGTCCGGGGCCCCTTTAATGACGGACCGGCGGACTTGGTCAAGAAGCCCGTGTAATGTTTTGATATCTTTTATGTGGCTTGGCAACTGAGAGAAGATTTCTTCGAGTTTGGGTCTCATTTTGAAAGGATCCCCAGGAAGAATAAAACCTACTGTCTCAGCAACTTGAAGCATATGCTCAACTAATTTCTCCTTACTAGAGGGTTTTGGCCTCTCCATAGCTTCCCAGCCATCTAGAAGGGCCATATTAGCTTCATAGCAGAATATAAGCACGGATTGGGCTAAGTTAAGGGAGCGATATTGCTGAAGCGAGGGAATTGTTACGACCCAATCGCATAGCGCTATATCCTCATTGGTTAGCCCTGAGCTTTCAGGACCAAAAACGAAAACAAGGTTATCAATTTCCTGAGATTGAAGTTTAGTTACCCCTCTTTGGACTGCTTCTCTAACTCGAGTAGGGTGAGGGCGATTGGCTGAACCGATTCGAGCAGTAGCGGCAAATGATAGTATTTTATGGGCAGTGTTCTCATCCCGAAGAAAACTTAAGGAGTCTTTAAGAGTTTCAAAAAATTGGATTTCAGTTAACCGATCTTTTGCGTGCTTAGCGAATTTATAGCTTTCTTCTGTAATAATATCGCTTTGTCCAATCACACAGAAATGGCCATCGATACCCATATTGGATAGGGCTCGAGCGATTGAGCCAATGTTTCCCGGTTGTTCTGGATGCACTAAGACTATTGATATCTGTTTTGCCAGTTGTGAACAGGTTCTGTGGAAAACTCTGTAAGGGTTTTTCATAGCGCTCGGAAGGGTAACACAATGCAATAGAAAATTGAAATTTATTTGAATATCAAGACATTTAGCAAGAACAAGGCACACGTATGCCTTGGTGGGATATTGCCAAATCGGACTAAGCTGTTCAGGGATTTATCCACAGCCTGTGGATAACTTGCTGAGACGGGTCCACATCGACACTTATCAAAAACCAACTTCTTCTTACTGCTTTGCGATAACTGAGAGCTAACTACCTGGATTTAACGGCAAAGAGAGGTTCTATTTTTGAGCCTAAATAATGTCAACGCTAATTTTTAAAAAAAATTAAATTCTTGGATCATCAATCTGGTTAAGGCTTTTCGGTGGTTGGGGATCATCGAAAAAAGTAAGTGGGGATTTTTTATTTGTTAACGCAACGCAATCCTCTCGATTTCCTTTCTGGGCTTGCTTTTCCAGTGTGGATAAAATTTCTTTCGCTCTAGCTAAGACTTTTGACGGCAAGTCCGCAAGTTTGGCAACTTCAATTCCGTAGCTTTGGTTACAGATTCCTGGACTTAATTGATGAAGAAAAATGATCTCATTTTTAAATTTCTCAACTCTCACGTTTGCATTTTTGAGTTGCGGATAAAGTTTTTCCAGTGCTGTGATTTCGTGAAAGTGGGTCGCAAACAATATTTTAGCTTTGACCTCAGTGTGAAAATGTTCAACAAGCGACCACGCTAGAGATAGTCCGTCATAGGTACTTGTTCCCCTCCCAATTTCATCGATAATGATGAGACTTCTTGGAGAGGCTGTTCGCAAAATACGAGCGGTTTCCGTCATTTCTACCATGAAAGTAGAGCGCCCACTGGCCAAATCATCTGAGCTTCCAATTCTAGTAAAGATGGCGTCACATAAAGGAACGTCAGCAGTTTTAGCCGGAACATAAGAGCCTAAATGGGCTAATAGAACGATAAGAGCCACTTGTCTCATGATGGTGGATTTTCCAGCCATATTCGGTCCCGTAATGACCAATGTACGGCAATCTTCTTCTGAAAAGAAAATAGAGTTGGGGACAAACGTTCCTGCTGGAACCAAACTTTCAATAACTGGGTGTTTTCCATCTACTATTCGGAGTGACCAATCATCGCTTATTTGGGGTTTTGTATAGCCTCTTTTTTGGGCGACAAACGCAAGACTTAGGATCACATCAATTTCCCCCAAAATTCGAGCATTTTGAAGTAGTGCTTGGGTGTATTGAGCAACGTTTCTTCTGAGGTTTAAAAAAAGAGATTCTTCCAAAATTTTAAGTCTTGATTCACTGGACAGTACACGCTCTTCGAAGTTTTTAAGTTCTTCGGTAATAAACCGCTCACCATTAGCAATGGTTTGTTTGCGTATGTAATCAGCAGGTACTTTGCTTAAATGAGATTTCGTAATTTCAAATGTGTATCCAAAAACTTTACTATATTTAATTTTAAGAGATGAGATACCGGTTCTTTTCTTTTCACGGATTTCAATTTCAGAGATGCTACTTTTGGCGTTGGTTGAAAGGCTTCTAAGCTCGCTAATCTCAGAGGAGAAGCAATCTTTAAAAATTCCACCCTCTCTGAGTGTGGCGGATGGTTGGTCCATCAGTGCCCGCTCAAGCTCTTGGGTAAGTTCCTCAAGCGGGTTCAAGCTTTTTGTAAGGTTTTTAAAGAGTGTTGATTTCGTCTGCTTTAAAAGAGTTTTAATTTCGGGTAGTTTTTTTAAGATCTCTCGTATTCCTACCAAATCTCTAGGCATAGCTAAACCCAAAGCTGTTTTGGTCGATAAACGTTCAAGATCTCTGATTACCGAGAGTTCATTTCTAAGCTTCTCTTGAGCTATTGGATTTTTAACAATTGCTTCAATTGCATCCTGCCGACCACGAATCGTTGTGAGGTCCGTGGATGGGCGCGATAGCCATTCTTTCAGGGTTCTTCGTCCCATGGGGGTTAAAGTGAAGTCTAAACACTTAAACAAAGAAGGAGCATCTTGGTCAGTCAAACCTCGTAACACTTCTAAAGAGCGTAAAGTAGTGGCGTCCATTGCCATGGTCGACTTACTTTGGAGGTCTGTGGGGGCACTCAGGAAGTCAAATTTCTCAATTTTTTGAGTTTCCTTTAAATATTCTTTTAAACTCGAAATAGCTTCCCCTGAGTTATTAATCGGGTTTTTAAAGTAGTGGTCTCTATAAGTAAGAGTGATAAGTGGAAAAAGTTTGATGCTCTCAAAGAAAATTTCGTGATGAAGGGTTTTTTTCGATAGTAGAATTTCTTTTGGTGAAAATCTTGATAACAAATCGATCAATTCTGTCGGGGTTTGAACCACTCCCAATTTTAGTTGGCCACTTAATAAATCTAAAAGTACCACTTCTAATTGGTGAGAGCTTTTCTCGGATACGGCGACTATGTAGTTATAACTGTCGTCTGCAATTAAATCGGGGTCCCCGATCAGAGCAGGAGTAATAACTCGAACCACTTCTCTTTTTACTATCCCCTTGGTTATTTTCGGGTCCTCTACTTGTTCGCAAATAGCGACTTTTAACCCTTTCGATAAAAGCTTCTGTAAATAAAGTGTGGCTGAGTGGTAAGGAATTCCACACATGGGAATGGGTTTGGCAGCATTTTTGTCTCGAGAGGTCAATTGGACTTCTAAAATCGGGGCCGCTTTAAGAGCATCCTCGAAAAACATTTCATAGAAATCACCAAGACGGTAAAACAAAATGGCATCTTGATAGTTTTGTTTGACCTCAAAATATTGGGCAAGCATCGGCGTCAGCGAACTCAAGTTTACTTGTGAGGCATAACGAGAGGTATCAATTAAGTTTTCTTCTGGAATGTTCATGAAGCCTTCTGAGAACTATCAAAGCCATCTGGGGTAGACAAACAAAATTTAGACTGCCTTAGCTTTAGGTGTATTCTAGGGTTTCCTGTTTCTGTATACACATCCAGAAAAAAAACTTACGGAATGAAAAAGACAAAGCTTTCAGAAGCTTGGGATAACCCGCCAAGCTTTCAACAACATTGAGGACGTTCAAGAAACATAGGTGAACAAAGTGGGATCAGCATAAAATGCTGTTATTATTATGTTTTTTGGCAGTCTCGCTAAAATGAAAAATTGTTTTTCACTTTTCATCGGCTAACAATGCGAATTTATACAAATTCCGTTGGTATTCACCTTGCTCCACCTGAGAGTGGGGGCAATATGATCTTTCGGGGAAAACTAAAACTTCAAAGTCATTTATTAGTAGCTGTTTTTTTCTCGGTTGGACTCATTAGCCCATCTTTACAGGCCACAGAAACAGACACGGCAAAAAAACTCAAAAAATTAGAAACTAAAGGGATGAGAGGCGTAAGTAGTAGTAACTTGGCCTCGAACTCTCCTGACGGTTATTCATTTCTAGTTGATTCTGATGATAGTTTAGAACCCGCTCCCGCAACTGGACAGTCAGACACAGTCGAATTGGTCGGCGAAGACCCGGAAACTGCAGATCAAAAAGCCCGCAAAAAACTGAGCGAACTTGTGCAGAAAGCCAATACGAATCCTGAAACATCGGTAGCGATCACGAATGAAGAGAAAAAATCGGGGGGTTTTAATCCTGAGAATGGGATCTCAAATGGTTCTATCATCACTTATCATGATGATAATATGCCGGTTTGTATTGAGGCTAACGGAGGTAAAAATCCCGATGGTGCTAATTGCAAAACTTGGAGAGACTCAAGAGTTTCTGGTCACGGTAAGCAGGCGGGAGATGTTTCAGACTTAGAGAAGGGTATTTATGGACTTTGGGAGAAAGCCAAAGACAATATCAAAGACGGTGTTTACCGAATTTGGAATGTGGCCCTGCGGGCCGGTCACAACTTGCTTGATGAGTTTGGTCGTCTTAATGAGCCAGGACTCGCAAAATATGAACTCAACGAGGAAGCTACTCAAGCTGCCACTGAACTTGGGACAAGATCCGCAGAGAGAGCTTTAACAATTGTAATGGGTGACGATCGTGATAACTCAGGAGAAGAGGTAAGTCCTCCCCCTGAAGTTTTAAGAGCAATGGCTGTCAACATCACTCGAGCAATCGCTAATCATGCTGTGTCGCAATGGACAGGCATTCAAGTGGCTAAAAAAGGAGTGGAAGTTCTAGTTAATAATGAAATGAATGCTGAAAACTATAAAGGCCAAGTCGAGAGTGAAGAAAATGAAACTCATGGTGAAGAGAGGCTGCAAGCCCAGGCTCCCCTTGATATTGAAACTCAGGGAACACCCCTTGAAATGCGCACAGAATTGGCTCAGGCCATGAAAGGGGTCAGCACTTCAATAGTTAATCCCACAGTACAAGGAGACGAAGTAAAACCGGGAGATCCTGAAAGTGAGAGTGTTAGCGAATGGGCTTACAGAGCGACACGAGAACAATTAGAGAACCCATTTATGAATGCTGATCAGATTCAAAGACCACAAGATATTCAACTCTCCCAAGGCCAAGTCACTCGAGCGATGGATGTTGTTACAGAAGATGAAAACGGAGGAAATCTTAAAGTAGAGACTCAGAATTTAACACCAAGAGATCAAATTGAGTCCTATAATCGGCAACTAGAAATTGCCGCTCGTAGTAGTGAAGAAATAGCCTCTGAGTCTTCCGCTTTTGTAAATAATGGCAAAAAAATTCGCTCCTACAAGTTAGGGCCTGGCGAGAGTGTTTTATCGATAAATGATTTAACTCCTGCTCAAAAACAAAGTCTTGAACCTGGTTCAACTGCTTTAGCTGAAAATCCAAATACAAAAGTAGTAATTCCTAAAGCCTCAGCGCAGCTAACCATTACTAAGTTCTAAATCATTATTTAAGCGTAGAGCTTTTCGGTTATATCACTTCGAAAAAAATCGTCCGTGGTGCCATCAAAGAAAAGGGCTCCATCTTTAATAGCTAAAATCCAATCACATTCTTTTTTGAGCAAAGAGATATCGTGTGAGCTCACTAAAATATCAATAGCAAATTGATTTTTACATATTTGAATGATTTGCCAAAAATCTGAAGTTGCTTTCGGATCAAGGTGGTTGGTTGGCTCGTCAAGCAGAAGACCTCGAGGTTTTTGTAGTAGTGCTCGAGCCAGAAAAACTCTTTGCCTCTCTCCCGAGCTCAACTGTTTCAAGTATTTATTAAGAAGTGGCTTTAAACTTAGTGTATTCAATTCAAGCTCGAATTGCTCGGATTCAACCGAAGGTAGCGGTTTCAACAATCCGGTCGAGGGAAGAAAAGCCAATTCCAGAAAATGCTTTACCCGCAGCTCTCTGGGAAAAGTTGGTTCTTGGGGTAAAATGGAAATAAGGTTCGAACTATCTTTTTTAGAGACTCGATTTTTTTCTATTCCGTAACAAAGTAACTTACCCCGAATAATAGATTGGCCAGTCACTAGCGCGTTGATCAGGGTAGATTTTCCAGCACCATTGGGACCTATCAGACCGGTGATCAGTCCACGTTTTAACTGAAACGAAATAGGCTTATCAGATAGAGGGGATCGTGGTTGAAATCCCAGCTGGACATTCAAAGCCTCAATAAAAAATGGGTGATTGGTTATTTTTTCCATAAGAGTGCCAGAAATAGGGGGCCCCCCAAAAGCGTTGTGATCACCCCTATGGGAAACTCAAGCGGGGGCAGTAAGGTCCTAGATAACGAGTCTGATACACCTAGGAATAGTGCCCCAACCAAGGCCGATATTATAAAAAGAAGTCTCGTTGATCCGGGATGAAAAAGTAACCTAACACAGTGGGGAACTACCAAGCCTATAAACCCAATAGCACCTGTAATGGAAGTAATGAGCGTTAGTTGCAGAGAGGTTAATAGAAATAAAAGCCCCCGAATTTTTGCTGGAGAGAATCCAAATGTGTAGGCCACTGAATCTCCTAGTGTAAGTCCATCGATTAAACGCCCCATTGCCCAAAGTCCTGAGAGGAAAGTTAGGTTGATAAGCAAGAATATCAGGGACTGAGAAGTGTTTAACCAAGGAATATGACCAAAGAGCCATCGAATAGAGCCAGCACCTAGGGATTGCGATCTGTAAGACAATACAAGAAAAAGAAGTGAAGAAAATACAAAGTTCAGCCCCATACCAAATAGAACGATTTTTTCTAACCCTCTCCCTGAGCGCCACTGGTAGCTTAATAAAAATAGCATAACAACCAAGCCAGCAAAAAGGAGTCCTACTGCTATGTTTTGAGGTGTACCTGATCTCAAATCGAAAAACGTCTCTGCTACAACCAATCCTAGTGTGACGCCACTCGAAACCCCTAAAATATAAGGTTCTGCTAAGACATTGTTAAAAACAACCTGATAGGATGCTCCTAACACCGCAAGCGACGCCCCGACAGTCAGTACTAAAATCAATCTTGGAATTCTAAGGCTCCACAAAATGCGGTGGTCAAGTGCGTATTGACCACTCGATTTCCATACAGCTTGAAAAGATAAGTTTTCAGATCCGATAAAGGGAAGTGCCCAAAGGATAAGCGCCGCAGAGATAATGAACACCACATATTTTTTTTTGAATGTCATGGTATTTGGCTCCGGATCCGATTGAAATTTTTAAGAGCGGTAAATGAGGTTCGAGCGAAATCGGAAGAGGGTAGAAAAATTACTTTAGGTTTATCTTTTGGCCACCACTGATTCGAAGAAGTCCTTATTTCGTTCAATTGTTGTTCACTATCCGCAATAACAAATACAAATTGGGGCGGGTGTTTAATAATCCATTCATCCGCGACTTGTGGGTAAGTTGCTTTGATTTTATCTCCGAGCAAATTTCTTCCTCCAAATTGGCTCAAGAGATCGGATAAAAAGGTATTGTGGCCAACGAGAATCGGTGGGGACGACCATGCAAAAATTAAAAAAGAGAAATCAGATGGGGTGCTACCGATCTCTTTCAAAAGGTGGTTCAGTTGATTATCGACAAATTCAAAACTTTGCTGCTTAAAGATTGTTTTCAAAATCCGCTTGGATTCATCGAAAAGGTCCTTGATAGACCTGATGGAAACTCTGAGGCTATTAATATTAAGGTTTTTTAAATCGCTTTCAAAATCTGAAGGTGAAGACTCGCCATCAATGAGTACCCAGTTCGGTGCGAATCCTAAAATTTTTTCCAAACTGGGTTGAAATAACGTTCCTATTCTCGGCAGTGTTTTGGCCTCATCGGGAAAATCACTCATCTGAGAAGTGGCAACAATTGTATTTCCGTAACCCAACTGAAACACGAGTTCGGTCATCGAGGGGCTCGTAGTGACTAGCTTTTCGGAGGCTTTGCACAATCCCCCGGCCATCAAAAATGCAAGGGCCTGAAAAAGAAACAGGTTTCCTGATATATGAGATATCCTAAACACTTCCGGATATTCGCATGAACATTAACTCCACACTAGGTTCTTAATTTATATTCATTATTTCAAATGGTTAGTGAGTTGTAGTTTTTTTGTACACTTTAAATCGTCGAAAAAGCCGATAAGTTGGATGTGTAACGTTGAAAAATGTTAAAATATAAGGGTAGAGCGGAAATCACAACTTTGCTAGTTCACCACGTGACCAGCTTGATTTTTCAATAATTTGCTGAGTGTCTTGAAAACATAACTTTCTCTTAAGTTTGAGGAGGAATTATGGATCGAGTAAAGCCGGCAACAGTTACGGATTTACAGAACTACTTCACTCTTGAATTGAAGTCTGTGCTTGATAAGCACAAAGTCCCCGCTAGAGATGCTTCAGTCATCTATCTCGCCTCTTTGCTTTCGCGGCATATCGAATCAGAAAAATTTTTTGGCGTGGGACCCGACGGTAAATTGGCTGATACGCTCCTCACAGATTTATACGCTCAGTATTTAAAAGCACAAACTGAAGAGAAGAAAATCATACTTCGGAGACTGGGGGATATTTGTCTAATGATTAGCGGTTATTTTGCTGAGAGTATAAGAGGCAAAATTGTCGATCTTGGCTATTATTTTGGGATGGGTGGCACTGCATATTCCAATTTGGCTCACTTGGTGATTGAGGCCGAGCCAAAAGAAACATTCGACGAACTATCAGCAAAGTTTGAGTCCTTTTCAAATGTCTTGGGTGAAATGAGTGAGCGCAGTGGCTTGCAATCAAATAAAGACGTTCTTCGTTTATATGAGCGATGGATTGTTACTGGCAGTGACAGACTTCGAAGTCTCCTTACAGATAAGGGGATACCAGTACCAGTTAAAACTAGTTTGAAATCAAGTCAGTAAGAGGATCAAATGACTGCGCTAAGCCAAATCGATAGTGCACTAAAAAACCTTTACAACATTGAAAGTAAATTCTGTGCAGAGAACTTCTTAATTACTGATTTTCCCGTGCATGCGATTAAACGTGCAGGGTCCAAGGATTTCGAGGGAGCTCTATACATTCAACAAAATTCTTCCCAACCAATAGATCAGGAAATTTCTGTTGAACTGGGTATTTATCTTAGTAACAGTGTGCGTGAGCAGCTTGAAACATTCACTGCTTGGGTGACGCCGTGGTCCTTAGATCAACTCAAGGCTTTTTCTGTTGCATCGGAGGAAGTTAGTCACTTTCATTATTTAATTTATAATTTAGCCCGAAATCGTCCATTAACAGAATTTGAGCTTGAATTGCAGGGAGAAATTGATCGATTTCTATTACTGTTTTTTTCGAAGCCCTTTAGTCAGAATTCATTCAAAACTAATTTTGAGGATATTTTTGAGCAGTTATTTTGTAATTATAGTTTCGCAAAGCGGCTCACTAAAGCACAGAGGCAAAGATATGCTGACGCCAGTAGCTATGCGAAACGATTTTGTCAAAAAATGAAAGGATTGCTGACCGAAAGAGAAAGTCTGCCTCACGCACTTAAACAGTCGCGAATGTTTTATGACATGGATTTAAATCACAAAATAGCTTTTCTTCATCGAGTTAAGAACTAACTTTCATTTGTTCGATCAATCGAGTTGTTGAGAACCCCTCGATCAGTGATAAGCAAACGATTTTGCCTCCATAAAATTCCACAATTTTTTTCTCTGGGAGTGCCTCTGGGGCGTAATCTCCCCCTTTTGTGTGAATTTGGGGTTTGGCAAGTTCTAAAAAGGCCTCAGGTGTGTCTTCGGGGAAAATAGTGACAAAATCTACAGATTCTAGAGCGGCTATTTGTCTGGCGCGGGCTTGTTCTGATTGAATTGGACGACACGGGCCCTTTAGTTTGCGGACAGAGTTGTCTGAATTTATGCCAACCAAGAGAATATCTCCGAGTTTTTTGGCTTCGATGAGGTAGGTGATGTGCCCCAAGTGGAGCAAATCAAAACAGCCATTGGTTGTCACAATTCTTTTGCCTTGTCCACCTAGCCCCTTACAAAACTCTGCGAGTTTTTCTCTTGGGATAATTTTTTCTTCGAGACTTCGCATTTTAACTAATCGGCATCGTAAATATTCGTTCCGGATAGTATATCCAAGACGTTTCTTCCATTTTTTCTGATAGCTAAAAGGAACGAAGGAATGACCGGTGCTGAGAAAATAAACGTCCAAAAAATTCTCATTGCTTTTCGGAGAAAGTAGTTCTCATCCACCGAATCCCCGTAAGACACCCCAAGGGACCATACCCACATTCCAAAAGTACGTTTAAAAATTAGAAGAGAGAATCCAAGGTACCCTAACCAAGCGGCAGCAAACTCTAAAATAGCAATGCGTTGAAATCTGGGTTGAGCAAAATCGCTGATGATTTCAACTGAGAATCCGGTGGTGAAATCATTGATAAGGTTCGAGGTAATAACGATCATTCCAGTCCAAATAAACAGAACAAAAACTTGATCAATAATACCAGCGAAGAGTCTTTTTAACATTCCAGGTCTTGGTAATGGTGGCGGCTCGATATGAGAAACCTCAGCCATTTGCTCTTGTGAGTATTCATTATTTGTTTCGATGACATCGGCCAGTCGATTCTCATGAGAGCGAAGTTCGATTGTGCTACGATTCGAGTTTCGCATTGATTTAACTGATATCTTAAAAGGTGCTTTTGGTTGTACCTCGGATTTTGGTAATGGTGGGGGAGATGCTTTAGCTTTAGGCTCAACGATTAAGGCTTCTAATTTTGATTCAACAATTAATTTTGCTTGCTGCTCTTCCGCGATTTTAGGGGTTAAAGCCCTTGGACTTGCAAGTCCCAACCCTTCAGTGATGGGGCGAAATGCACTGGGGTAGTCCTTTCCCTCTTCGAACAACTCATCACTTAAAAAGTCTTGGAGATCTAAAAGCGATGCAATATGAGCTTGCTCTTTGTTTTTGGATGCTTGTGATTTGTCGTTTCTCTTTGCATCTGTGTTCCTGTGTTCCAAAAGAACCTCCCCTCAACCTGTTTTAGACGCTTTCAGTCTAGCCTGCTTCGATATTGACATCAAGCTTTCGACATAGCTCTTGAACTTCTTTCAGTTGCGTACGCCAATCCGTATTCTCCACCCCAAAAACAAACTTTTGGTCTGGAGTGAGTGAATAGCGCTGCGGGTTAGATTGAATAAGTCGAACCAATTTTTCAGGGCTGGCAGGTGTAGTGGCAGCGAACTGCAGAGAAGTTCGCTTTGGACCACAGCTCATTCGAACCACATGAAGTTGTTTTAAATAGAGTTTGATAATCATCAACCCAATAAGGTTGCTCACTTCTTGAGGCAAGGGTCCGAGTCGGTCTCGTATCTCAGTTTCAATATTCGCAATAATATCTTCACTTTCAGCACTTGAGAGCCTTCGGTAAAGTGCAACTCTCTCTCCAACATCGGGTAAATAGTCGTTGGGAAAATAAGCCGCCACTTTTAAAGTAATTTCGGGTTCAATTTCGATCTTTTTTTCCTGTCCCCTGAGGGCCCGAATGCTCTCATCCAAAAGTTCAAAATAGAGATCAACACCGATGGCATTGATGTGGCCAGATTGGTCCTTGCCAAGTAAATCACCAGCCCCCCGAATTTCAAGGTCGTGACTAGCAACATTGAAACCACTGCCGAGCTCCGAGTATCGCTGAATGACTTGTAATCTCTCTTTTGCTTCCGCTGTAAGAATGTTCTCAGCCGGCGCTAGGAGATAACAATAGGCCCTTTGTGAGGAGCGGCCCACTCGACCCCTGAGTTGGTAAAGTTGGGCTAACCCAAAATAATTGGCCTTATCGATGATGATAGTATTAGCTCTTGGAATATCCAATCCGGATTCAATGATGGCTGTTGTGAGGAGAATTTGAAAATCGCCTTTATAAAAGCCTAGCATTTTTTGCTCAAGTTCGTTGGCGTCCATCTGCCCGTGTACGACTGCAATTTTTATTCTAGGAAAAAGCTGGAGAAGTTTCTTTTCAACTTCGAAAATGGTTTCAATACGATTATGAACAAAGAAAACCTGTCCATCCCTAAGAAGTTCATTTTGGACCGCCTCGACAATCACTTCTTCAGAGTCTCGACACACAAATGTCCGTACGCTCAAGCGATCGGGCGGAGGGGTTGATATGACAGAAATCTCTTTAATTCCTGTCATTGCCATATTTAGAGTGCGTGGAATTGGAGTGGCAGTAAGGGAAAGCACATGGATAGAGCTGGCCATTTCTTTGAGACGTTCTTTGTGAATTACACCAAATCGATGTTCCTCATCAACGATGAGAAGGGCCAGATCTTTAAATTGAATATCTGTTGAGATCAATCGGTGTGTCCCGATCAAAATATCAATTTTCCCATCCTTTAAATCAGCGAGAATTTTTTTGACCTCAGTATTTGTTCTAAACCTCGAAATCATTTCAATTCGAGCCGGAGTATTTTTAAATCTGGACTTGAAACTTTCGTAATGTTGAAAAGCCAAAACCGTGGTTGGAACGAGTACGGCCACTTGCTTATTATCGAGAACTGCTCGGTAGGCTGCCCGCATGGCAACTTCTGTTTTTCCATACCCTACATCTCCGCAAACTAAGCGATCCATGGGATGTTTTTGACTAAGGTCATGCATAACATCGTCAATAGCACGCATTTGATCAGGAGTTTCATCAAAGGGAAATTCCATTTCAAATTGCAAAAAGTCGGGTCCTGTGGCCGAAAAAGCGGTGGCTGAAAGTAGCTTTCTTTTGGCTTGAATCGTAAGAAATTGCGCAGCCAACTCGGCAATGGCTCTTTCAGCTTTCTTCTTGGTTTTCGCCCACGCTTCTCCACCTAACTTATCGAGTGCAACCGAAGCACCTTCTCCACCGACGTATTTTTGTAAAATATTGAGTCGATAAACGGGGATGTAAAGTTTATCCCCATCTCGGTATTCGAGTAGGACGTAATCATTGGGAACACCGACAAAGTCCATGGATTTTAATCCCAGATATCGACCCACACCAAAGTCCCTATGAACAACATAGTCATTTATTTTTAGATCTCTAAAAGCCGAAATAAGTTTGCTTTGCTCGGCTTGCGATACTTTTGGCTGGGTTCTCGAACTCTTTTTCTTAACACCAAAAATTTCCTCCTCACTCACGATTACTAATTTAAGTGAAGGGTAGATACGATTCTCCCTCAAGAAACCTTGCCAGACATGAATGTAATTAAAATCAAGTTCCGGCATTTGCCGCCAAGGGATCTCCGTCTCTCCGTGTTGAATCACTTTTAGTCCGTAGGGGGAAAATAGGAGGTTGAATCGGTCGGCATGGACTTGAGTATGAGATACCACGTTGATTCGATATCCCTCATCAATCCACTCTCTAAATTTTTTTGCAAAGGCATCCAATGAAGGATGGGCGGAACCTTTTTGGTGGGCTGCTCCTCTCTCTGTTGCCAACGAAATTTCACGGCTATTTAATGTGAAAATATTTTTGGAATCTTTTTCTTGGAAGGGCTCAAAGAAGAGGTCTTGAGCGGGCTGAATGAAACTTTGAAACTCGTCAGGACCCAAGAAAAGACTCTCTAAGTTACCGACCGGAGTGAGATTTTTCTCAAAAAGCTCAAAGTTTTTGGTTAGCTTTGGATACTCCTCCTCTCGGGCTGTGTTTGATAGGTTTTCCTTTCCATCCCAGATGCAAAGTCGATCTTTTGGAAAGTAATCGAACACAGTGGAAGAGCCGTCGCACACTAGAGGAAAAAGAAACATGTTTTCCTGAGCCAAAACACCGTTTTTTAACTGTTCCAGAATTTCTTCTCTTTTGAATTTGGGAACCCCCAGATTATCCAAACGATCTTTGATGGCATCAGTGGCTATGCTGAGGTTTTCATCACGAGGCACCAAAGAAAGGCTAACCGGAATCACGTAAGCTTTTCCCAGTTTGCCCAGTGAGCGTTGCGAAATCGCATCAAAAAACCGAATTTCCTCTATTAAGTCGCCAAAAAATTCAATTCGAAATGGATGGGAGTAAAGAGGTGAAAAGATGTCGATCACCCCGCCTCGAACTGAAAAAGTTCCAGGGTCGAAAGCTGTAGGGTGTCGTTGGTAACCTGCTTCAATAAGGTTTGAAACCAATACATCTCTCTCAATTTCTTCATTGGGCTGAAAAATAAGAGTGGCTCCTAAAAACTTATCTGGTTTCAGACATTTTTGTAAGAGAGCTTTGACGGTGGTTACAAATATTCGTTTTCTAGGGTCATTAATCGCGTGAAAGAATGCGATATTTCTCTCAGCTAACACTTCGGAATTAGGAAGAAGGCTTCGGTGGAAGTCGAATTCGAGCGATGGAATAAAGTGTATGCGTTTTGCAGCCTCTTTACCCCCAAAGAAACAAAAATGGTCGATAGCGTTTCTAGCAGTTGAACCCGATCCGAAAACTACAATGATAGGTTTATCACTCGACTCGTGGGCTCGCAGTAAAACCAAGCCTTGGGCAATAGGGTCTAACGCAACCAACTTGGTTCCCGGTTCGAGATTGTTTCCGTGGTTAGTAAGCCAACTTTCTAATTGGAAACTAGAAGGTGAGATTTCGTTTTCAACTACCATTCTTCTTTCAATTCTCTTTTCATCAGCGACTGTAAGGCCTCTCTGGGCGTGCATTTTTGGTACAGGATTTGGAAAATTTGTTCAGTGATGGGCAGTTCTATGCCGGATTTGTGAGAAAGTTCAAATGCAGATTTGGCTGTGTACACACCTTCCGCAACACCACCTAGATCTTTTTGGATTTGGTTTAGATTTTTTCCTTCACCTAGTAGAACCCCCACTTTTCTATTTCTACTTAAAGGCCCTGTGCAGGTAAGAATGAGATCTCCTGTTCCTGCAAGCCCAAGAAAAGTAAAAGGATCGGCATGGAAAGCTTTTGCAATTCGCATGATTTCAGCAATGCCTCGATTGATAAGAGCAGCTTGAGCATTAAAACCCAAGTTGAGTCCTGTCACCATGCCAGACGCAATCGCTATTACGTTTTTTAGAGCGCCCGCAAATTCAACCCCTACAACATCTCTCGATGTGTAAGTTCGAAAGTAAGGAACTGCGAGTGCTTGCTGTACTTTGGTGGCTTCCTCCATGTTTGAGCTCGCCAAAGTTACAGCTGTTGGTAGTCTCTTAGCTACTTCAATAGCGAAACTAGGCCCCGAAAGTATGGAGTAATGGGCATTCGGGGCCATTTCTTGAAAAATTTCACTGACTCTTTTGAGCGTTCCTACTTCGATTCCTTTGGAAGTATTGATAATGTGCTTTTCTTCAAGAAGAGCGCTCACGGGTTGAAAAACGGAGCGGATTTGCTGAGTGGGAATAGCACAAACAATCCACTCAGACTGTTGAATAATATTTTTAAGATCTAATGTTGCTTTTAAACTCGAGTTGAGAACAATCGAACCTAAATATTTCGAGTTCTCGTGCTTTGAGTTAATGGCATTAATAACGTCTTTGTCTCGTCCCCATACTGTGACATCGTGCCCAGCATCTGCAAAAACATTAGCTAAGCCTGTTCCCCAAGCTCCGGAACCAATGACGGCAATTTTTTGAACCTGTTTCATTGCTCGATATCTTACCTTAAAACAAATAAAAATCGTCTTTAAAACCCTTTGAGAAAAAGTTCAATCAATCTATTGGCGTTAGAAAAACTTCGGCTTATAGTTCCCGTATGTTTGACTCATTGCACAGTTGGGCCAGTTATCTTTTAAGGTGGGGCCACTTGATAGCGGGGATCTCTTGGATTGGAAGTTCTTTCTATTTTATTTGGTTGGATAAAGCGCTTACTCTTCCTGAAAAACCCAAAGATGGAGTGGAAGGAGAAGTTTGGATGGTCCACAGTGGGGGGTTCTACCAAGTTGAACGGCGAAAAATCGGGCCCGGTCAAATGCCTGAGACTCTTCATTGGTTTAAATGGGAGGCCGCTTTTACGTGGATTACTGGTGTCCTTTTGATGGCAGTGGTTTACTACGCTGGGGGGGGGGCACTTTTATTTGATGGATCCAGTTCAAATTCGAATGTTGGCCAAGCTATTTTGTTTTCACTGTTATTATTGCCCCTGTCTTGGTTGGTTTACGACGGGCTCTGGAATTCGAAACTAGGGAAAAAAACCGAAGTAGCAACTCTTCTATCTTTCGGGTTGATGGTCAGTCTTGTTTATGGGCTTTCGAAGTTTTTTGGAGGTAGAGCTGCGTATATGCATGTAGGTGCCATCTTTGGAACAATTATGGTGGCCAATGTTTGGATGAGAATTTTGCCTGCTCAGCAGAAAATGATCGATGCGACAAAAGAGGGCAAACAACCCGACTTTTCATTAAGTCAAAAAGCTAAATTACGCTCTGTCCATAATAGTTACCTGACTCTTCCAGTTTTGTTTCTCATGTTGAGTAATCACTATCCCATGACTTATGGTAGTGAACGAAACGTCCTTATCCTTTTGCTTTTGTTTGTTTTGGGAGCTTCCGCTAGACATTACAAAATCACAAAAGAAAAAGTGGGTGTTTTACCACCAATCCTGATTTTAGTTTCTATTTTTGGTTTAGCTTATTTAACTTTGGATTTTTCGACTTCGGAGACATCTTCGACAAAAGCCAGTTCGACCGATTCCAATCCTAAATTCACAAATGTCGATCTTTCTCAAGCTGGAAATATCGATGTAAAAATTAAGTTCAGTGGCATTGTTCCACCACCGAAGAAGATTTCAGCAACTCCTGAGTGCTCGGCTCCTCAATCAGCTCCGTTGATGACAGATTACCTTTTGGTTAAAAATGGTCTTGTTCAAAACGCTTTTGTTTGGATCAGCGAGGGATTAGCGGGAAAAAGCTTTCCCACTCCGACTGAAGAAGTCGTTGTGGATCAAAAGACTTGTACTTACGAGCCTCATGTTGTGGGAGTTAGAGTGGGGCAACCTTTGGTTTTCCTTAATAGTGATACTTTTTTACATAACGTTCATTCTATGGCTAAAGAGAATGAGAGGTTTAACCTTACGTTAGCAAATAAGAATCAACGAATTACGAAAAAATTAATGAAACCAGAAATCATGTTGAGAGCAAAATGTGACATTCACCCTTGGATGGCAGGTTATATCGGGGTTGTTGAACATCCCTACTTTGGTGTGAGTGATAAAAATGGGGAATTAAAAATAGCTCAAATTCCCCCAGGGGAATATGTTTTATCCGTTTGGCACGAGACTCTTGGGGTTCAAACACAAAAACTAGTCGTGAAACCCAAAACAAGTATCAAGGCCGAATTTAAATTTTCAGAGATTAAGAAATAATCATGCGAATTGCTATCAGAAGCCGCTGTTTACTTTTACCTGATGAATCGAAAAAAATCCCATCGTTAAAAGCTGGATGTATCTATATTGAAAAGGGCAAAATTGTAAAAATTTCAACGGAAACTGTTCCAGAGCCTGCAGAGACTGTCATCGATGTAGGTGATGATGTTGTTATGCCCGGACTTTGCGATACCCACGTCCACATGAATGAACCGGGGCGAACAGATTGGGAAGGTATTGAGACTGCGACTCGTGCAGCTGCTGCAGGCGGGATCACGACTTTAGTCGATATGCCCTTAAACTCTATCCCTCCAACGACAACGGTGGAAGCTTTAGAATTAAAGCGAGCATCTGCCAGAAATACAGCCTATGTGGATTATGGTTTTTGGGGCGGTGTCATTCCTGGAAATTTAAAGGATATCGAGCCCCTTATAAAAGCAGGTGTTCTGGGCTTTAAAGCGTTCATGATTGATTCTGGAGTAACCGAGTTTCCGATGGCCTCATCAGAAATCATCAGGGAGAGCTTGCCGATTTTAGCTAGTCACAAAGTTCCCCTCCTGGTTCATGCTGAACTAGAAAGTCCTGTGGACATTAAGGATCAATCCGCAAAGAGTTACAATCACTTTCTAGAGTCGAGACCGCAGCGATGGGAAGTAGATGCAATTAGGGAAATAATTAGCTTATCAAAAGAGATGAAAGCTCCTGTCCACATTGTTCATCTTTCAGCTTCTGAAGCTTTACCTGAGATCGAAAAAGCAAAGGAGGAAGGTGTTCAGATCACAGTTGAGACTTGTCCTCACTACCTCACTCTGAAATCTGAAGATATTGAGGATGGAGCTACTCACTTTAAATGCGCTCCACCCATCAGGGAAAACGAAAACCGAGAGGGGCTTTGGAACGGATTGCAGCAGGGTATTATTGACTTCATTGTTTCGGACCATTCTCCCTGCACTCCGCAACTAAAAAATAGAGAGACGGGTAATTTTGAAACCGCCTGGGGTGGAATAGCTGGTTTACAATTTAGCTTACCTGTCATTTGGACCGAAATGCAAAAGCGTGGATTAACTGTTGGCCACTTGTCCTATTGGATGTCAGACCGCCCAGCAGGCTTTTTAAAAGCGACAGGAAAAACTGGAAAGATTGAGGTTGGAGCAGATGCCGATTTGGTCGTTTGGGACCCAAAAGCGCAATTTACTTTAACTGAGAAAGAGATTTTTCATCGACACAAAGTTACGCCATACTTGGCGAAACGATTTCAAGGAGTTGTTAAGAAGACATTGGTACGAGGAGAGTTGGTATTTGATTCCGGAAAGTTTCGAGGGCCGATGGGTAGGGAAGTGACTCAAACTTAACTGGGAGGGGATTATGCAAATAAATATGACGAGCGACAATCCATTCAAACATTTGATCGATCTTGCATCGGAGAGGTTTGGTGGTAAGGCTTTGATTGCAAATGACGATTTCTTTGCTTCTAAAAGCGGTCTAGTTCGAGCCTCTGAGCCCATATTTATTCCAGGAAAGTACACAACTAAGGGCAAATGGATGGACGGATGGGAATCGCGTCGTCGAAGAACGCCCGGTCATGATTGGTGCATTTTAAAGCTAGGTGTCCCCGGTATAATAAAGGGGATTGATGTTAACACCACTTTTTTTACGGGCAATTATCCCGAACATTTTTCCTTGGAAGCTACTTACTCGTCGAGCGTGGAAACGTCGACGAGCATCACAAAAACTAAAGTCCAATGGGTGGAACTAGTCCCGAAAACACCACTTAAAGGAGATAGTCATAATTTTTTTTCAGTGAACAGCGACAAAAGCTGGACCCATCTTCGACTTAATATTTTTCCGGACGGAGGAGTCGCTCGACTTAGAGTCTATGGAATCGTAACCCCAAATTGGGAACATCTTAAAAAACAAAAAACGCCTATTGATCTAGCCGCTGTTCCCCATGGCGCGCAGGTTATCACTTGTAATGACAATCATTATGGCAAAATGGAAAACTTGATTCTTCCGGGGAGAGCTTTGAACATGGGAGACGGTTGGGAAACAAAACGAAAAAGAGTCCCTGGTTACGACTGGATTGTGGTGAAGCTGGGTACGACTGGAAGAATAAAAAAAATTGAAGTCGACACTAACTTCTTTAAGGGGAATTATCCCGATAGTTGTTCTATTGAAGGATGTCGATATTCGGATCGTAACCTTAAACCAGAAGATTTCTCGGGATCCAAACAGCTAAAATGGGTTGAGATACTTCCAAAAACCAAATTGAAACCGCATTTCAGGCATTTTTTTGATAAGGCCCTGACCGAGGCCACCCTGAGTGATAGCTTCGATTATATTAGGTTAAATATTTACCCTGACGGCGGAGTTAGTCGACTTAGAATCTATGGATTTGCCGAAAAATGAGAGCTTTGAATCTAAAAGAATTTAATAGTTTACCGAGAGATTCGGCGATTGAAGTCCTTACCCATTGTTGTGGGGCTTCTCGTTGGGTCGAAAAGATGGAGTCTCTTCGACCGTTCAAAGATAGAAAGCAAATCACAGAGAAATCTCAAAGTGTTTGGAATGAACTAGATGAAAAGGACTGGCAAGAGGCTTTTACCCATCATCCCAAAATAGGGGATATTGAATCGCTCAAAAAAAAATTTGCGACTACTCGGGCGTGGGCTGAACAGGAACAGAGAGGCAGCGCTGAAGCGTCCGTTTCTGTTTTACAAGCTCTTGCTTTAGGGAATCAAACCTACGAGAATCGTTTTGGATATATTTTTATTGTTTGCGCCACTGGCAAAACTGCTGAGGAAATGTTGAGCCTTCTTGAGTCTAGACTGCCAAACGATCCAGCATTGGAAATTAAGATTGCAGCAGCAGAACAGGCCAAGATTACAAAGCTTCGATTGGAGAAACTAATTTATGAGTAAACGTAGCCCAATTACTTCCCATATTCTTGACGTGAGTTCGGGAAAACCCGCAGCGAATGTAAGTGTAAAAATTGAAAAACAGAATTCTCAATCCGGCTGGGATAAGTTGGGTGAAGGGGTTACAAATTCAGATGGTCGAATCGAAACGTTAATCACCGGCCCTGTCACTCAAGGAGTTTATCGTCTCGAATTTATGACGAAAAGTTATTTTGAGCAGAGAAAAATCAAGTCGTTTTACCCCTCTGTGACTGTTGTGTTTGAAATCGCTTCAGTTGATGAGCATTATCATGTTCCATTGTTATTAAGTCCTTACGGATATTCAACCTATCGAGGAAGTTGATACTTATGAAAACCACATTTAAACCCGAACTTGTTTCATCAGTTCTTAAAGATTTACATTCTGCGAACCGGAAATTTGTAATGCAATATCCCGGCGGCTCTCATGATCGTCAGCCTGTGCATACGGTGTATGGTGGTGCTCAAATATTTTCTAGCGATACTGCAAAAAAAATGAGCGGTGTTGCTTTGAAGAATTTGAAAGAGTATGCGCCCGATGCAAAATCTTTGATGAAGGCTTTGGGCGAAGAGAATGGCAGTGTTGAGTTGTGGTCAAAGATCTATTCTCGAATTGAGAAAAAATTGCAGGACGAAGCAGTCGAAGATTTTAGAATCGATTATGAAGATGGCTATGGCACTCGACCTGACGCTGAAGAAGATGGTCATGCAGAATCGGGTGCGTTGGAAGTTGCTAAAGGAATGGCTCAAAACTCCTTGCCTCCTTTCATTGGAATTCGGATCAAACCCTTTTCGGAAGAGTGTCACAAAAGAAGTCTCAGGACCCTCGATATTTTTCTAACCACTTTACTTTCCCAAACTGGTGGAAAACTTCCCGAGAACTTTGTCGTCACATTGCCAAAAGTGACTCATGCCGAGCAATGCACAGCTTTAGTGGAGCTTTTTGAGGTGTTGGAAAAAAACAACAATCTATCCTTTGGGACTTTAAAATTTGAATTCATGGTTGAGACAACTCAATCGATTTTGAACTTTGAGGGGTGTTCTCCTTTAAGGGGATTCGTTGAGGCCGGAAAAGGCAGATGTACGGGGGCTCATTTTGGAACGTACGATTATACTGCGGGGTGTGGGATAACAGCTCACTATCAAACCATGATTAATCCTGTCTGTGATTTCGCAAAACACGTGATGCAAGTTTCTCTCATGGGGCTTCCGGTTCTACTTTCAGATGGAGCGACCAATGTCATGCCGGTGGGCCCTCATCGGGCGGGAGAAGGTAAGGGGTTAACGCCAACCCAACAACAGGAAAATCAGGCCGTCGTTCATCGGGCTTGGAAGTTGAGCTACAATCACATTCGTCATTCCTTAGCGACTGGCTTTTACCAAGGGTGGGATCTTCATCCAGCTCAATTGCCCATCAGATACGCAGCAACTTACGCATTTTTCTTAGAAGCCCTCAATTCGGCCTCGGAAAGGCTTAAGGGATTTGTTGAGAAAGCTGCAAAAGCAACCCTTTTAGGGGATGTCTTTGACGATGCAGCGACGGGTCAAGGACTTTTGAACTTCTTTTTAAGGGCTTTGGCCTGTGGGGCCGTTACTCCAGAAGAGGCTATGAGGACGGGACTTTCAATCGAAGAGATCCAAAGTCGATCCTTTATGAGAATTTTGGAAAAACGTAGGTAGGATCTCCCAATTTCAGCCACTTACTTCCTTGACAATTAGGCTATTCACCAATAATTTTTGCGTCGACATTTTATAATTTCAACTACTTATGTGACTTTTTCGTCGACTTAAGCGGCGAAAAAAAGCAGCAAAAGATTCGCAGAATGGTCTGTCACAGGAAATAGAGGTTACTGCCACCGTGGAGACAGGATTTATCACCGCTTTCTGGTTCGTCATCATATCCGCTTTGACTGTTCCTTTAATGCTGGGCGTTGGTTTTTTGTTGAGACCCAAAGGTAAAGATACTCGCCGAAAAATGACTGCCTATGAATGTGGTGAGGAACCTGTAGGTTCCGCTTGGGTCAAGTTCAATATCCGTTTTTACATTGTCGCTATTGTATTCATTATTTTTGACGTTGAGATGGCTGCTATTTTTCCCGCAGCCACCGTTTTTAAAGATTCCATCGCTAACGGAACTGTTGCTTTGGTTTTTGGAGAAATTTTTCTCTTCGTGGCCCTGTTGTTAATCGGTTTGATTTACTGCTGGGTTCGCGGAGACTTGGAGTGGGTAAAAGGCGTAACTAAGTTCGCCCCCAATAAATAATGGTTCAATCGGCTCAATTTGCACATTCTTTGGAAGGTTGGTTCGGTTTCCTACCTCTTTGGGGTTGGGCGGCCATATCTGCTGGATTAGTCATTTATATGTTGGCTTTGCCGTTCGGAGGTTTGGCCACTTATATCGAACGTAAAATTGCAGCCGATATGCAGGATCGTATTGGTCCTAACCGAGTAGGTCCTATTGGTATTTTCCAGTTTGCTGCGGATGCGATTAAAATGCTTTCGAAAGAGGACTTTGTTCCTAAAGGTGGCGATCGTTTCCTCTTTAATCTGGCTCCTTTATTTGTAGTTGTTGGGTCGTGTACAGCCTTTGCGGTTCTTCCGTTGAGTAAGTATTTGATCGGAGCCGATGTAAACATCGGTGTGATTTTTCTTTTGGCGGTGACGACTTTGATTGCTCCTGGACTCCTTCTGGGTTCATGGGCTTCAGAAAATAAATGGTCTTTGTTAGGGGGATTAAGAGCCGCTTCTCAGATCGTGAGCTACGAAATTCCAGTCGCTTTATCTATTCTTCCTGTTGTTTTGATTTCGGGAAGTCTTCAAATTGGGCAGATCGTAGAGCAGCAAGGATGGACAGTTTTTGGTGAAAATCCAGCAACTAACCACTTCTGGAACGCTTTTCATAATCCTTTTACATTCTTCTCTATGTTCCTGCTTTTTGTAGGAGGTCTTGCTGAAACCAACCGAATCCCGTTCGACCTTCCCGAAGCTGA
>DDPO01000122.1:59318-64865 GCA_002342225.1 Bdellovibrionaceae bacterium UBA2466
TTCTTAGATATTGAAAAGTTGGGGTTTGCCCTGCCTACAGGATTAGTAGCCTTCATTCAGTTTCATATGTTCATGATCAAGACTTTGCTAGTGGTTTTTGTTGTGATGTGGCTCCGCTGGACGCTTCCTCGACTTCGTGTCGACCAATTGATGGGAATGTGTTGGAAAGGTTTGTTGCCGCTAGCTTTCTTTAACGTTTTGGGAACTGCACTTTGGATGTGGGTATTTAAAGGTCAGTCCCTCATGCAACTATTGGCGGGGCATGGGTGATTTATGAATAAGGTTTTGCTTTTAGCTGAAATTTTGACCGTCGCTTCAGCTTTGATCGTGGGATTTCATCCCAATATTCTTTATGCCTCGGTTTTCTTACTGTTCACTTTCTGCGGCGTCGCAGTGATGTTCCTTTTTGCCGGCGCCGATTTCCTCGCAGGGGCTCAAGTTATTATTTATGTTGGTGGTGTGACGATCTTGATTCTGTTCGCCATCATGTTGACCCAGTGGCTTTACAAGATCAAATTGGCGGACATCAGAAACAAGATGGTTGTCCCGGCCTTGCTATCAGCTGCGGTTGGAGTGTTTTTATATCGTGCACTTCATCAAATGGTGGCAGCTCTTCCTCCTCAAACACCAGAAGCTTTAGAAAAATTTACGGCCACTCCTAAGACGGCTGCTATTGGACAAGCTCTTTTGGGTGGTTATCTTTTTCCGTTTGAAGCCATCACTATTTTGCTCTTAGGAGCGATGGTGGGTGCTGTTTGGTTAGCGAGGCCCGAATGAATCATCTCATGCAATTTAGTTCAAGTTTGCAGGGGTACTTAGCCGTAGGGGCTATCCTTTTTTCTCTTGGAGTTTTTTGTGTGCTCACACGAAAAAATGCCATTGGAATTTTGTTGGGGATTGAACTTATCCTCAATGCTGCAGGAATCAATTTTGTCGCTTTTAGTAAGTTTAGAACCGGTTTGATTGACGGTCAGATTGTGGCTCTCTTCATCATGCTGATTGCAGCAGCTGAAGCAGCAGTTGCTCTCGCCGTGATCTTGCGTTTTTATAGGCTTAAACAAACCATTGATGCAGATGAAGCTAGCATCATGAGGAACTAAGATGGCACAGCAAGCTTTACTTATTGCTCTGTTTCCCCTTGTAGCGTTTGTGATCCAAGCGCTTTTTGGAAAAAAACTTCCCCGACACGGAGATTTTGTTTCTGTGTTGGCGATTTTCGGGTCTTTTGTAGTGGCGACTCCGATCTTCATGAAGCTCTTAACAGATGGGCATGTTTTCGATACGTTCCAAGTCACTTGGATGGCACTTCCGGGTGTTGAAGCAGCTGGAAAACTTAATAGCGCAGTGAATGTGGTTGTTGGGGTTCTTATTAATAATCTCACAGCTATCATGCTGTTCATGGTCACGCTTTGTGCTTCTCTCATTCATCTTTTCTCGACTGGTTATATGCATGGCGAAGAGAGATACCATCTTTTCTTTGCTTACATTTCTTTGTTCTCTGCGGGGATGTTGGGATTAGTGCTCTCGGACAACCTATTAACTTTCTTCATGTGTTGGGAGCTCATGGGGCTTTGCTCCTACCTTTTGATCGGTTTCTATTACAAGAAGCCCTCTGCCATTAATGCCAGTATTAAAGCATTCATGACCACTCGAGTGGGTGACACGATGTTTTTCCTAGGCATAGCAGGGCTCTACTATGTGTACGGAACTAGCAATTTCATGGCGATTTATAAAGCTATCGAATCTGGAGTCGCTAGCAACATCACGATTGCTGGGTTTCCTGCTCTAGCTTTTATTGGATTTATGGTCATGATGGGAACAGTTGGTAAATCGGCCCAATTTCCACTTCATGTTTGGTTACCTGACGCGATGGAAGGTCCCACTCCTGTTTCCGCTCTCATCCATGCCGCAACGATGGTGGCCGCGGGTGTATTTCTTTTAATCCGAATGTTCCCTCTACTAGAGGCTTCTCATGTAGTTCTGCCAGTAGTTGCTTACGTTGGGGCCATCACCGCTTTCTTGGCCGCTTGTATTGCGATTGTTCAAGTCGATATTAAAAAAGTTCTCGCGTATTCAACAATCAGCCAATTGGGTTACATGGTGATGGGTGTTGGCGTTGGAGCCTTTGCACCCGGTTTCATGCATTTGGTAACCCACGCTTGTTTTAAGGCTTGTCTCTTTTTGTGCTCAGGTTCAGTCATTCACTCTGTTCATACGCAGGACATGAGAGAGATGGGGGGATTAAAATCTAAAATGCCCATTACATTCGCTACGATGTTTATTGCGACTCTAGCGATTAGTGGCGTTCCCGGATTCTCCGGCTTTGTAAGTAAAGATCGAATTTTGGGTGGAGCCCTTGCGTATAGCATGGAACATCACGGCCACTATTTGATTCCTCTTCTTGGATTTGCAACTGCGGGTATCACTGCTTTTTATATGTTCCGTATGATTTATATGACTTTCTTTGGCCATGCTCGTGATGAACACAAGCATCACCATGCTCATGAACAGCCGCTGACCATGACGATTCCTTTGATGATTTTGGCCGCACTTTCATTTGCAATTGTTTTTGCAGGGCCCACCGGTATCGAGTCGGTAGACCATATTATGCCGGTGAAATGGTTTGATCACGCTTTAGAGGGGGCACAAAAAGAGATGGGAATTGCTGAACATCTCTCTCCAGAATCTGAAGCAATTCATCACCATGCTCATGGTCTAGCCTTAATGCTCTCATTAGCTGTGGCTGGATTGGGTATCTTCATATCTTCGATCACCTATTTGAAGCATTTGATTAACGCTGAATCGATCAAACGAATGACCGGACCTCTTTATACATTGCTATGGAACAAATATTACTTCGATGAGTTGTATCTTGGAGTTCTTATTCAAAAAGGGCTTCTCAACTTCAATCGAATGTTAGCTATGTTTGATGACAAAGTTGTAGATCGTATTTTTGTGGATGGCTGGCGAGACATCACGATGGTTGTCAAAAGTGTTATTGGCAGATTTGACGATGTTGTTGTCGACCGGGTCATGGTGGATGGAACAGCCGATGTCACTGCAGGTGGCGGTTGGGTTCTTCGCCAATTCCAAACTGGAAAGGTTCAACAATATTTGGTCTTGACAATGATAGTAATCATTGTGGCTTTGTTTTATGCAAATTTGGGCTTGAAGTAGAGTCCAAGGTTTTTTGAAAGGGAGAGTATGTTTCCGATTCTATCTGTAATGACCTATATCCCCTTGTTGGGAATGATTGCTGTTTTAGCTACCCCCAGAAACAATCCGAATCTTGCAAGATGGATTTCGGTAGTAGCAACAGCGATTCCTCTAGCCTTGGGTGTCTATGTTTATATGCACTTTGATCGAACGACAGCGAGTATGCAGTTTGTTGAACAGTTTGATTGGATTAAGCCCTTCAATATTCAGTACTACATGGGAATCGATGGGCTTAGCGTACCCATGGTACTCTTGACTGTTCTTCTTTCTTTTCTCTGTGTTATTGCCTCTTGGGGAATCGAAGATGGGGTTAAGGGCTACTATGCGATGTTTTTATTTCTTGAAACAGGCATGATGGGAGTTTTCTGTGCGCTTGATTTCTTCCTATTCTTCCTGTTCTGGGAAATCATGCTTCTACCGATGTACTTCCTGATTGGAATCTGGGGGGGTAAAGAGAAAGTTTACGCTGCGATTAAGTTCTTCCTGTACACTTTATTCGGTTCGGTATTGATGCTTTTGGTGATGGTCGGCATGTACTACTACTCTGAACCACATACCTTCAATCTGCTGCAACTCGCTCAAGGACACCAATTTGTAGGAAAAACAGTAGCTCTTTTTGGACATCAGTTGCCACTCGACAAACTATTCTGGATCGGCCTCTTCATCGGATTTGCGATCAAAGTACCGGTTTGGCCTTTTCACACTTGGTTGCCATGGGCCCACGTAGAAGCTCCTACAGCGGTGTCTGTGATTCTTGCAGGTGTACTCTTGAAGATGGGAACTTACGGTATTCTTCGTATGAATTATCCCATCCTTCCGGAAGCGACGCTATGGGCATCGAACTTCATGATGATTCTTGGAGTGATTAACATTCTTTATGGAGCTTTCTGTGCGATGGCTCAGAAAGATCTTAAGAAATTGGTGGCTTATTCGTCCGTCTCTCACATGGGTTATGTGATCGTGGGTATGGCTAGCTTCACTACTGCTGGAGTTAACGGAGCAGTTTTGCAGATGTTTAATCACGGCACTTCTACCGCAATGTTGTTCTTGCTTGTAGGGGTTGTTTACGATCGAGTTCATCATCGTTGGATTGTGAAGCCGGATGGTTCTAAAGGTTTCGGTGGTATTGCTTCAGTCGTTCCTGTTTATACTGGAATCATGGCTATCGGTCTTTTTGCTTCGCTAGGTCTTCCAGGACTCAGTGGTTTCATCAGTGAAGCTTTGGTGTTTTTAGGGGCTTTCTCGAACCCAAAATTTCAAACCTATGTTGTGATCGGTTCTTTGGGTATTTTGCTAGGAGCTGCTTACTTGTTATGGATGTTCATGAGAGTGTTCTTAGGACCTCTTAATGAAGAGCACAAAGATTTAGAGGATATTAATTGGAGAGAAATTTTCACATTAGCTCCGCTTTGTGTGTTGGTGATCGTATTGGGTGTGTACCCAATGCCAGTTCTAAATCTCATGGGAACCACCATTGAAAAGCTATTAACGCTATTCTCTTGATGTAAGGGGTATTTGTGACGCCTGAAACTCTTCATAATATAAAGTTACTGGCTCCCGAGGCCTGTTTGACTCTGTTTTTGTGTTTCCTGTTTGTGGTCGATGGGCTTTTTCCAAAAGTTCGAACCAACAAATTTTCAATGGTTACAACGGTTGTAGGTTGTATAGCTGCGATTTTATTGACCTGCAAAGTTGGAAAAAACCAAGAGGCCTATTTTGGGGGAATGTTGGTTAACGACGGACTCACGAAGTTTTTCCGATACTTCTTATACTTCACTGCTGCAGTGAGTAGCTATGTAGCTTTCGGTTCAAAAGAGATTGAAAACAAAAGCCGTATGGAATTTTCGTTGCTCCTGCTTTGTACCACTATTGGTATGGGGATCATGGCAGCTGCTTCAAACCTTTTAGTTCTCTACATGGGAATTGAGATGGTGAGTATCATCTCCTTTGTGATGGCTGGCTTTAAACGGGACAACTTACGATCCAACGAAGCTTCATTTAAATATTTAGTTTTTGGTGGAGTGGCATCGGGCCTGATGATTTATGGTTTTAGCTTGTTGTATGGAATTACAGGATCTCTCAACTATTCACAAATCAGTGCATTTCTAGTTGCAGCCAACGGAAATTTTGGAGCGATATTTTGGTTCGCATTGGTTCTGATTTACGGCGGATTGGCCTATAAAATCTCAGCTTTTCCGATGCACTTCTGGGCACCTGACGTGTATGAAGGGGCTCCTACTCCTGTTGCCACTTTTTTCAGCGTAGGACCGAAAGCGGCAGGATTTGCTGCTTTTCTAAGAATGTTCCTCACGGTCTTTGCTGTTAAAACGG
>DDPO01000122.1:64934-79808 GCA_002342225.1 Bdellovibrionaceae bacterium UBA2466
AAGAGAATTTTGGCTTACTCGAGTATCGCTCATGTTGGCTATATGCTCATGGGCCTTGTGACTCTAGACCGGTCTGGACTTACTGCCATTATTTTTTATCTCATTGCTTATTGTGCAATGAATATTGGAGCCTTCTGGGTAGTCAGCGTAGTTTCCAGTGTTCGTGGTAGAGAGGATCTGGATGCTTTTAGGGGGTTAGGTTGGTCCATGCCAGTGCTCGGCACTTGTATGGCAATTTTCATTTTCTCTCTAACTGGAATTCCGATGTTTTCAGGATTCATTGGTAAGTTTCTGATTTTTGGTTCTGTGATCAAATCTGGCGGATACCTGTGGTTAGCATTGTTAGGGGTTCTTAACAGTGTAGTGTCTTTGTACTACTATATTAAGATCCTGAAATCTATGTGGCTAGATAAGCCAGTGGCTTCGGAGACCTTACATTTATCAATGTATCACGCTGTTGGTTTGGTTGGATTGGCCGTTCCAACTATTGTTTTAGGATTGTATTTCACACCTATTCTTGAGTTTGCAGAAAGAACTCTCTCAACACTTTTATAAGATCAGAAAGCTGTAAGAAAGGAGGACACTCATGGAAGCATTTTTACCCGTAGGGTTCCTGCTTATCTTTGCTCTTCTTCTCTGCATTGGTCTTTTCACTGTGAAGCGCTTGTTGGGGCCCAGAAATCCTGTGGCCTCGAAGTTAGCCGTTTATGAATGTGGAGTGACTCCCGAGGGATCCGCTAGAGCTCCTTTTAAAACGGCATTTTATTTAATTGCAGTGTTATTTTTGTTGTTTGATGTTGAAGCTGCTTTCTTTTTTCCTTGGGCATTAGTTTATCGACAATCCCTTTCAGAAGGTCCAGCCCTTCTTATTGCTATGTTGGTTTACATGGCACTTTTAGTTTTGGGTCTAGTCTACATTTTCAGAAAGGATTGCTTAAAGCTTAACTGATATGGAAGCTATGGATCTCATCGTTACTGCAGTTAAGACCGCGATAATCTACCTTGGTATGGTCCAAGTCGTTCCTATCATGTTAATTGTGGAACGTCGGGGAGCTGCTTTAATCCAAGATAGACCGGGGCCAAATCGAGTGGGTCCTTTTGGCCTTTTTCAACCCATTGCCGACGTGATCAAGATGATGATGAAAGAGGTCACAATACCTCGGCAAGTCAACAAAGCCCTTTATCTTCTGGGACCGTTCCTAGTTCTTTTTCCTGCATCATTAGTCATAGCTGCTATACCCTTTGGAGATTTTTTTACTCTTTTTGATCGAAATTATGTTTTGCAAGTCGCTAATATCGATGTGGGTATCCTGTATGTATTGGCGATCGGCTCTCTTGGTATCTACGGCATTCTTTTTGGAGGCTGGGCATCTAATAATAAATTCTCATTAATCGGTGCCATGAGATCCTCCTCCCAAATTATTAGCTATGAAATTCCTCTGGGTCTTGCAGCATGTAGCGCTGTGGTTTGGTACGGAAGTTTCAGTCTTCGTGAAATGGTTAGTATTCAAGAGGGAACTTTATTAGGTGTTCTACCTAATTGGGGTATTTTCTATCAGCCGCTTGGATTTTTGTTGTTTTTTATTGCTGCTTTTGCGGAGACCAATCGTCTTCCTTTCGATTTGCCAGAGTCCGAAGCAGAGCTTGTAGCTGGTTTTCACACTGAGTATGGCGCGATGGATTTCGGTACTTTTTTCATGGCCGAGTATATGAATATGGCTACGATGTCGGGACTTATGGTTTCAATGTACTTCGGCGGTTGGCATTTGCCCTGGATTTCCGATGCTACCCTTCTTCAGTGGCTGGGTTCGAGAAATCTTTTGGCTGCTCTACAAGTTTTAACTGTCATTGTAAAAATTGCGGTGTTCATGCTGATTTTCGTTTGGGTCCGCTGGACCATTCCTCGGTTTAGATTTGATCAGCTTATGCGACTTGCATGGAAAAATTTGATTCCGTTAGGGCTTTTCAATTTAGTGCTCACAGCGCTCATTTTGTATTTTAAAGGGGCCGCATGAGAGAGACTCTTTTTATGGTCTTTAGTCTTTTCACAATAGCTGCTGCGAGCGGGGTCGTCTTGTCACGCAATCCTGTTTACAGTGCTTTTTCACTTATTTTGTCCTTTTTCGGGTTGTCGGGATTGTACCTCCTCTGGGGCTCTACTTTCATGGCGATGATTCAAATCCTAATTTACACCGGAGCTATCGTTGTTCTTTTTGTGTTTGTGGTCATGTTGCTTAATCTCCAGACAGTGCGAGAGAACTCTCCGAACCTCCTCTTTTTAGTTGGAGCTGCAGCAGCGGTTTGGCTTTTTTCCCTCATGATTTTGAGAGTGCTTACTCGAGCTATTCCCAACAAAGCAGTCGAAATTCCAACAGACCAGTTAAGAGCCATATCTAAGTTGTTGTTCACACGCTATCTGTGGCCCTTCGAAGTTTTATCTCTCTTCTTATTAGTAATGATTGTGGCCATTTTCGCCATCACGAGAACACAGGAGATACCCCAGGGAGGTGAGAAGAAATGAACTTTCCTCTTTCAATGACCTATTGGTCTCACTTTGTTTCTGTGGCGATGTTTGCACTGGGGCTTTTGGGGTTTTTACTGAGAAAAAATACGATCGTAGTCCTCATGTGCATCGAGTTGATGCTAAACGCTGTGAATCTTTTATTAATCGAAACCTCCATGCGTACTAATACGCCAGAGGGGATAATTCTGGTGGTTTTTGTAGTCACTGTGGCAGCTGCTGAAGTGGCGGTGGGGTTGGGAATTGTACTTAATTTGTACCGCATGAAGGGTACTGTGAATTTGGATCACTTTAAGAGTTTACAAGGATAAAGATGCTAACTGCTCCACACATATTAGTCGCAATGATCGTGCTGCCCCTCTTGGGCAGTATTCTAAATGGTCTTGTGCTACGTCCTGCTTTCCCAAAAAGAGCAGGAGTCATTGCTACTTTTTTTTCTGGAGCCGCTTTTGTTTGCGCCCTTTCTTTGTTTTTTGCGCTAGGTGATTCACCGCAAGGAATAAGTTGGTCTGTAAGCTGGTTTGATGTCGGTGAAATCCATCAGAAGTGGGGATTCAAATTTGACTCTTTGACAGCGGTAATGGCCCTCGTAGTTACTGGAATTGGGACTCTTATTCATCTCTACTCGATTGGATATATGTCTGAGGAGAAGGGGCCTAGTCGTTACTTCGCTTATTTAAATCTGTTCTTATTCAATATGCTCGTTCTCATAACATCAGACAACCTTCTCGGGCTGTTTGTGGGTTGGGAAGGGGTGGGACTTTGCTCTTATCTTCTCATTGGATATTGGTATGAGGACATAGATAAAGCCAAAGCAGGAATGAAAGCATTTCTTGTTAATAGGATCGGAGATGCTGGGTTCTTGATAGGGATTTTTTATTGTTATCAGCTGTTCAATACTATCCGTTTTGATGAAATCGCTCAGTTGCTAGCGACTTCCAGTCAATTTGATCTCCACTTGTTGAATGTTGCGGCTTTCTTTTTGTTTATCGGTGCTACTGGTAAATCGGCTCAAATTCCGCTTTATGTTTGGCTTCCCGATGCGATGGCGGGCCCCACTCCCGTGAGTGCCCTGATTCACGCTGCAACGATGGTGACTGCAGGAGTTTATCTGATCTGCAGAATGAATTTTCTGTACATGCTCACTTCAGACACCAATGCCATTATCGCTTGGGTGGGAGTTGCTACGGCACTCTTTGCAGCTCTGATAGCTACTGCTCAAAAAGATATTAAGAAAGTATTGGCTTATTCGACAGTGAGCCAATTGGGGCTGATGTTTTTAGCTGTGGGTTGTAAAGCATACTTCGCAGCTGTATTTCACTTGATGACTCATGCATTTTTTAAAGCTTTGTTATTCCTTGGAGCTGGAAGCGTGATTCACGGACTGCATGGTGAACAAAATATTTGTCTTATGGGGGGGCTTCGCAAGAAAATGCCCGGAACATTCCTAACTTGTTTGATTGCAACTGCGGCAATCTGCGGAATCCCCCCGCTGTCCGGTTTCTTTAGTAAAGACACCATTCTTTTTAGCGCACTTGCTTCCGGCACGACTCAGAGTAATTTGCTCTGGGTTCTAGGATTAGTGGCCTCTACTTTGACCGCTTTTTATATGACTAGAATGTTTGTTCTTGTTTTCCTAGGAAACTATCGGGGCGAAGGTCACCCTCACGAAAGCCCCTTTGTCATGATGTTTCCTTTGATTTTGTTGGCTGTGGGAAGTGCACTGAGTGGGTTTCTAGGAGTTCCTCATGGTCTTCATTTAATGCCCAACTTTCTGGAACACTATCTTTCAAAAGTGCTGGTCGAGTTTCCCGAGCAGGCAACTGCTGTTTCTGAGCACTCTGCGATGTGCATTGCAACCGGACTCGCCCTTGCGGGAATGTCAGTTGCCTATTTCTTTTACGGAAAATTATCGAGAGCTGAGAAGTCTCAGAAGGTATTAAGACCACTGCAATTTGTTTTTGCCAATAAATTTTGGGTCGACGAGTTGTATGGAGTTCTCTTTGTGATCCCATTTCAATGGATTTCACGCTTCTTTTCAAAAATTATCGATCCTTTAGCCATCGATGGGCTCGCACTTCTGCCTGCGCGGATATCATCGGGAGTTGCGATTGTTTTAAATGTACTTCAGTCGGGTCTCGTTCAGTTTTATCTCATCATCCTTTTGCTCGGTGGACTATGGGTGCTGTGGTACTCGCTGAAAGGATGGGTGATTTAAAGTGACGGACTCCCTTCTCCCTCTTTTGTTATTCGTTCCGATTATTGGGATCATTCTCTGTTTGCCTTTTTCTCAGCAATTGGCTCGATGGGTTGCTCTTCTTACTTCGCTTGTAGGGGTTGTACTTGCGATCATTCTGTATCAAGAATTTGACGGCTCGGGTTCCGAAAAGCTCCAGTTGGCTTGGTCCTTTCCTTGGATTTCAAGCTATGGAATCAAGTTTGCTCTAGCAGTCGATGGACTTAGTTTTCCTCTTGTTTTGCTGACGAAAGTGATGATGCCAATAGCACTTTTGGCCAGTTGGGGTGAAGACCGGCGGCTCAGATCTTTCATGAGTTGCTTTCTATTTTTAGACTTTGCGATGACTGGCACTTTTCTAGCGACCGATCTTTTTCTTTTTTATGTATTTTGGGAATTGATGTTGATTCCAATGATTCTTTTGATCGGTGTTTGGGGAAGCCAAAATCGTATTTATGCGGCTCTTAAATTTTTTCTTTTCACGTTTGCGGGCAGTGTTTTGATGCTCGTTGCGATACTTTGGTTGTTTGGCGAGTATCGGGCACAGTTTGGAGCTTATACGGGTGAAATTGCCCTGCTATCAAAAGTTGTTTTCTCAAATCAACCGATTTTTTGGGGCCTAACTACGCAAGATTTAATTTTCTGGGGATTTACCTTAGCCTTTTTGATCAAGGTTCCCTTATTTCCTCTTCATACGTGGTTGCCCGATGCTCACGTGCAGGCTCCCACGGGGGGCAGTGTTCTTCTCGCAGCTGTTTTATTGAAAATGGGAACCTATGGGCTCATGAGATTTTCCATTCCGTTTTGTCCTGAGGCCTTCATCAAAGCTGTTCCCATACTTTCTACCTTGAGTTTGGTCGGGATTGTTTATGGAGCATGGGTTGCTTTTCAACAGACGGATATGAAAAAGCTTGTTGCTTACTCATCAGTGAGCCACTTGGGGTTTGTTGTTTTGGGTCTCTGTGCACTCAATCGAGAGGGACTTACAGGAAGTGTTCTTCAAGTTATTAATCATGGTGTTTCCAGTGGAGCTCTTTTCGTATTGGTAGGTATTCTCTACGAGCGACGGCACAGCCGCGAGTTTGAAGATTTTGGGGGATTAGCAACTGTTATGCCCCGTTATGCATTTTTTTTAGTATTTGTTGCATGTTCAAGTATGGCTGTACCGGGTTTGAATGGGTTTGTGGGGGAGTTTTTAATTCTCCTCGGAGCTTTCAAAGCCAAGCCCATCTGGACTTACATTGCAGTCTCTGCAGCTTTGTTTGGAGCGCTTTATCTACTCGTTATGATTCGCCAAGTTCTTTTTGGACCTCTAAATTCAGGTGAAAATAAAAATTTAAAAGATTTATCCACTAGAGATTGGGTAAGCCTCGTGCCTATCACGGTAATGATTTTAATGCTTGGTATGAGTCCCAACTTTTTATTAAGAAAGATCGACCCTGCACTAGATTCCTTCTGGAAAACTAGTCTTCAAAAGGGCCAATCTTCGGTGGAAGCAAAGGCTAAACCTGGAGGCAAAGTATGAGCCTTTTGGATCTCTTTTTAATACCAGTTTCTCCAGTGGCCTCTTTTGTCATAGCGGGTCTTTTACTTATTGTTCTTCAATGTATTCGGAGTCCAAAATTAAAAGGGATTACGAAGATCGTAGCTTTACTGGGCCCCTTGGGGTCCCTGCTAGCGACTTGGAATTTATTTAAATCACAGCCGCTAGCCTATTCGCTAGTAACTGCCGGTTCCTATGAAGCTTGGCTTAATGAGTTTATTCTTTCTTATCATTTAGATTCAACGACGATGATTTGGTATTGGGCCATTGGAGCTATCGCTTCTATCTCTTTTATTTTTGTTGAGGCCTATTTCAAAGATTTGGAAGAACTCCCTGAGATACTTATCTTGCTCGAATTTATTGCAGCGGCGATGATGCTTTTGGTTTCAGCAAATAACTTACTCATGGTTTTTATGGCTTTGGAGCTTATGTCCTTGCCAACCTATGTGCTCGTCGGAGTCGAGAGGGAAAAACATTTTGGAGCAGAAGCTTCTTTAAAATATTTCCTTTTTGGATCATTTGCGACTGTTTTGCTGTTGTTTTCTATAGCTCTGCTTTACGCCTATACTGGCACCCTTCAATTTTCGCAGATCTCCAACTTTTTAATGGTCCCAGTGGGGGGAACTAATCCCGCAGGTATTATGGTCATGGCTGCTTCTGCTCTATTTATTATCGCTGTGGGTTTTAAATTGGGGCTTGCCCCTTTTCACATGTGGCTTCCTGATGCCTATGAAGGGGCTGCTACGCCTATTACTGGTTTTATGGGAAGTGCAATTAAGCTAGCAGGTTTCGGCATGGCTTTACGGTTGTGGTGGGGAATGTTAGCCCCAATTTCTGCGCACTGGGTAGCCATTTTAGGGTCTCTTTCAGTAGTTACTATGTTTGTTGGAAATTTGGGCGCGTTACGCCAACGAAATTTGAAGAGGCTCTTTGCCTATTCGAGTATTTCACATGCGGGGTATCTGGTTCTCGGCTTGATCTCGATTTCAAAAACTGGGACTCAGCTTGATACACAAAATCTTTTTTATTATTTGGTTGTGTATGGCTTCATGTTTTTAGGTGTTTTTGGAATTTTGGGACTCATTGAAAAACAAACTGGAAGCACTGACATTTCAACCTTCGAAGGAATAGGATTTTCTCATCCGCTTTTGGGAGCCTGTTTGGCCATTTTAGTATTGTCGGCCGCAGGTATTCCTCCAACTGCAGGCTTTCTGGGTAAATATCTTCTTTTTGCAGACGCTGTTCGTACTGGCCATGTGTGGCTTGTTGTTCTAGCGGTTTTAAGTAGCGTAATAGGAGTGTTCTATTATTTACGAGTTCTCGTTGCTCTCTACATGACCGAACCTTCTCAAAGGATTATTTTGAGCTCTCAAAGTCGTATTGTTGTTTGGAGTGTCATTGCTTGTGCTTTTTGTATGATCTTCTTCTCCTTTTTCCCTCAAAGACTCGGAATATAGAAAATCATACTTTTAACTTTGCTCGTCTAGCGCTCTCTGTTCAAAATATGTTTTGATATCCTTTTCTAGATCTGGTTTGTTTCCCGAGAAAGCCCAAAGATCATTGTTATCTTTTATAATGTCTGTATCTGGACAGAAGTTGTGATTAATTAAAATTTTCTGCCGATTTAGGTAATTTCGCGCCTTAAGAGATCCGTGATGAAGGTGTAAAACCTTCCCTTTAATATACCCTACATTACCCCTAACTTTCTGCGAGACCTTCCATGCCCAAATAAGAAATTGTTTACGTAAATGGGGCGGCAAACGATGCACATGGGGATCATCCCAAGCATTAAGCCATGCTATCAAATGGTAACTGTCTCCAGAGCCGACGATACCTAGATCGAAAAAACCCTCCGCGAGAACGTCTCGAGTCGCTGCCCAAGCCAGTCCCCTCATCCCACTTGTTCTCCATAACCCAATGGCTGAATTGCTTTTTATTCCCGTAACAACTAAATTTCGTGCGAATCCAAAACCAGTGTGTGTACTTAGTTTGTTATCACCCGAATCATCCACCTCCTCAAAAAGTTGAATGACAGGTTTTTCGTCGAGTGCTTTTTCAGCATCTTGGATCCAGTTTGGGTTCTCAAATATAATGTCTGCATCTAACCAAGCTATTTTGTCAATGTGACTCGGTAAGGATTTGAGAGCAATATTTAGTAAGCGCTCCTTTTGCCAAAGGATATTTTTATTGGATCCCCTGACTTTGATTGAATCGTCAATGAAAAAGGGTTGTCCATTGAAGGCCAGCTCTACTGTGACTATGGTTTGGTTCAAACGTTTACGAAATTCACTATAATTTGATCTAATTTTATTTGAGTTGGTGGGATTAAAAAAACATGTGATCAAACCAATCATATTTAAAAGGGGCTATTTCTTAATACCAAAGATTTCTTCTAAGATACGGTGTATTTTTCTATTTATTCTATCTGCATTTTTAAATGCGAAGGCCATAGTTAAGCGATAAGCGTGAACATAGACCGGCGGTTTAGGAAACTCGAGAATCGGCTCATACTTTGAGAAAGAGATTTTAAACTTTCCCGTTATGATCTCTTGTTCCGTTGTGTCCATAATGGACTGCCAAAGTTCTTTGTTTTGATTATCATTTTGCACTTACCGAAATTATAAGTAATTCCTGTGAGGTTTTCGACGAGATTTTCCTAAAACCGATAGCCCAGAGCGAAGGAACCTGTCGGCACTGAGTCAGCAAAATCAATTTGCAGTGAGATATTCATGGGAAGTTCTATTTCAGACCCAAAAAATAAATGTGGAGTGAAGACTGTTTTGGTTTGAGTAATATTACAGATAGATTTGGGTACGCTAGCAGTAGCCAATAGAAGTCCCACTCCGACGTAGGGTTTGATTCTTACATAATCTCTGCTTGCTAAAACGCCCACTTCGAAGTCCTTCCCACTGTAAGTATTATCGAATCCCTTTAATTGGGTAAAACTAGAAAATAGTGCGGCCGTGGCAAAAGAATCTTTCTCATCGATAAAAGACCATTTCCCCATCATTCCTATCGATGCCATTGTCTGTAACAATTGCTGAGTCGATAAATTAATAGAAAATTCTAAATCTTGTCCAACTCCTTTAGTTAAATGTAGCCGTGGAGATGGAATGACTATAGGAAGACTTGCCGAACCATCACCCATTTCGTTGATATTGCCGGAGGGTACTAAAGTAGTTTCGAGCGCAATTTTGAATCCTGGAAGAGCTGGATAGGGTTCGGCTGATCTCATGGTTTTAGTAGCGTTACCAAAAGCTAGTGTTTTAACTAAAGTACTGAGTTGGCCCTCAGTGATATTTCTAGGGAGGCGGGCAGCAAAAAGTTCGATAGCCCAGAGGCTCATAACGAAATAAATTATCTGTCGATTTAATGAGCTCATTGCAGGTTTTCAGATTACTGTGGCGGGGGTTAAAACGGCAATCCATTTAATCTCTGAAATTACAGCTAAAAAATACGGTGCTGCTTGTCGTAAGTATTAGAGTTGCCAAGTCGTATAATTTCTAGCAAACTTCAAACCGATGTCTCAAAGTAATCTATTTGATCAATCCCGTGGTCCCGCCCCAAAGGAGTTGTTGGAAGAGTTCTTTCACTACTTGAAAGTAGAGAAATGCTCTAGCGATTATACCCTTCTCAATTATGAAATAGATTTACGGCACTGGTTTTCATTTATTTTCGATAACTCCCCGGGGAAGTTTTCATTAGATCGATTGACCGATCTTAAGCTTTTGAGAAGTTATCTCGCTGACCAGAGTGAAAAATATTCAAGAGCTACCGTTTGTAGAAGATTGTCGGCTATTAAAGGCTTTTTAAAATTTTTGCATCGGGAAGGACACATCGATAAAAACGTTGCAAAGCTTATTGCCCAACCCAAACTACCGGAGACACTTCCTAAGGTTTTAAAACCGGAGGAAGTGATTAGACTCATCGAGGGTACTCCTGGAGCTAATTTACGAGAGAAACGGATTCGAGCCGCTATAGAGCTTTTGTACTCGACCGGAATCCGAGTCTCCGAGTTGGTAGGAATCACTCATGAGAAAGTGGATTTTAAGGCTTCAGTTGTGACAGTTCTGGGTAAAGGAAACAAAGAGCGGGTCGTCCCTATTGGCCGTCACTGTATGGTGGCTATCAGAGACTACATAGACTCTATTCCTGCGAGTCAAAAGCGAGGTTTAAAAACTCCTCTTTTCATGAATCAGGATGGTGGGGCTATTTCTGTACGTAGTATTCAGAGAAACATTCGCGAGTTTGCAGTGCAGACTTTGGGGCCGATCGGACTCGAAGTGACCCCTCATACTTTAAGGCACTCTTGTGCAACACATCTCTTATCCCGAGGTGCGGGCCTTAGAGAAATTCAGGAGCTTTTGGGTCATGATTCTTTGGTAACAACTCAGAAATACACTCATGTGGACACTGAGCGATTAAAAGCTTCATACAAGAAGGCACATCCTAAAGAGACTGAGAGAAGAAAACGAGAAAAAGAGAAAGATTTATAACATTGGAAACACTTCGTACATTTCAAGACATAGAAGTTAAGTTGGTCGGAGCTATAGCTCAACCCTATGAAGTGGCTGTCGCTTCAGCTCGAACTTGTTACTCAGGTAAAGGGATTGTCTATCCTGCCGATGTATCTTCTAATGAAAAGATGGTGGCTCTTAGAGACAAAATTGCGTCATCTACGATGGATGCCGGCCATTTGACGACAAGGCAGCACGCTCATTTCGTTTTTGCTTTGTCAGGAGTTTCTCGTCAGTTCATTTGGAGTTTTCTTCATAGCCATCCTTTTTATAATTCTGAACAGGTCAGTCAAAGATATGTCAAAGTAAAACCCGGAAATTTTTTAATGCCACCGCTTGAGGGTCGAGCGCAGCAAATATACTCAGAAACTATTGCGGCTCAAACAGAAGATTATGAGAATCTCATTAAAATTTTAAAGCGTCCCATTTCGGAAGAATACTATGACCGATTTAAATCTAGGAAAAAATACGCCGACAAATGGGACCCTTCTGTTGATAAAAGATGCTTTGAAGTGGCCCGTTATGTTTTAGGTGTGGGAACCACTGCGTATTTGTATCACACCGTGAGCGCTTTGACGTTGCTGAGGTACGCGAAGCTCTGTGACTTATTCGAGACACCCGACGAGCAAAAATACGTCGTCAGAAAGATGCTCGATTGCGTTAAAGCTATTGATCCTCTTTTTGAAAAAGAAATTCCTGAAACACTTCCTTTGGAAAAGACCGTTGAGTTTGAAGTGCTCACTAAATTTAAAGATAGATCTTTGCCTCAGAAAGAGGCATTCATAAGAGAGTTTGATGAACAGCTTAATGGAAAAACATCAAAGCTGATTAATTACACTCATGGTGCTGAAGAGCTTCTTGCCAGTGCTACACGAACTTCGCTCGGACGGCTTTCAAGTGAATTAACTGACGAGCAGGCCCTTCAACTTCTTTTAGATCCTAAAAACAATCCCATTTTGGCAGACACACTCAATTCAGGAACTGTAGATAAACTAAGTCAGTTATTTCACCATGTGCATTTCACATTTCAGAAGAAAATCAGTCATACAGCAGACTCTCAGGATCAAAGACACCGAGCAGTACTTGCAAGTCGCCCAGTTTTGATAGGCCATTACAGTGGTAAGCCCGATTATATTACTCCGTATGGTATTGAACATTGCCCCGAAGCTCTCGAGCTTTACACTCGCAGTATGGAGCGAAGCTTTAAAGCGGTGAATCAGCTGTTAGATTTGGGAGTCAAAGAGGAATTTGCATACTATCTGTTGCCTAACTCGTTGAGCATTCGAATGATCTCAACAGGAGACCTTCAAGGTTATCAACACAAGTGGAAAATGCGCTCTTGTTACAATGCTCAGGAAGAGATCTTTAGGGCCACCATTGATGAGATTACGCAGGTGAGAGAACTGTTCCCTAGAATCGCCCAACACTTGAAAGCTCCCTGCTATTTGCGCCAAAGAGCGGGTATTACACCCTATTGCCCTGAAGGGGATAGGTACTGTGGCCTTCCTGTTTGGAAATACGAAATCGACCAATATCAGAGAAAAAGCGTCTAGGCTAAGCATCTGAAAATACTATATAATTGGAATTCTGCACTTTTTTTGGATTTGTGGGTCTATTTTAGAGTATCTTGCCCGCCATGTTGGACCCTATTCATCTTTTTAAAGAAAGGCACGGTAGCCTTCGTTACTTCTTTGCCCCCATGGCTGGAATTTCAGATACCGTCTTCCGCCTTCTTATGCGTGAGTTAGGAGCTCAGTGTGTTGTTTCAGAGCTTTTGTCTGCCGAGGGTTTGATACGGGGAGGTCAAAGGACCCGAGACATGATGAGCTTTGATGAGCGAGAAAGACCCGTAGGGATTCAGATTTTTGGTCATCAGATTCAATCTCTCGCAGATGCTGCAAAAATTGTCGAAGCTGCGGGGGCCGATTTTGTGGATATCAATTTCGGTTGTCCTGTAAAAAAAGTTGTTTGTGATGGCGGTGGTGCTGCATGGATGAAAGACCCATTAAAGTTGGCAAAGTTATTAGAAACCGTGAAAAAAGGTTTAAGGATTCCGCTCACAATAAAGGTCCGAACAGGCTGGGACGATAGTTCTAAAAATGTCAAAGAGGTAGTTCAAATAGCAGCGAACAGTGGAGTGTCTTGGGTGGCTATTCATGGCAGAACTCGAGCACAAGGATACTCGGGTTATGCCGACTGGGAGCTTATTAGAGAGACGGCTATTCATAGCCCAATACCCATTATTGGAAATGGCGACATTGTCACTGCGGAGCTCGCGAAAAAGAGAATTGATGAAGGATATGCTCATGCTGTGATGATAGGTCGAGGAGCTTTAAAAAACCCATGGATCTTTCGAGAGATTTTGGGAGAGAAAATTGAAGCAAAAAACTTTTTACCATTGATTCAACGTCATTTCGATCTTGCGATTGAGAAAAAAGATCGCCATAGAGCTTTCCTCTCTTTGAAAAAATTTCTCGCTTGGTATGCTGCTGGGTTCCCAAATTCAGGGAAGTTTAGGTTCGAGTTGTTTCAATTAGAAGATATCGACCAGCTTAGGAAACACGCGACCGATTATTTTTCTCAGTTACCTGAGCTTCAAAAAATAGACGATGGCCAACCCTTTCTCATGGGTGGTCATGGATGAAGCAAAGTCATTTAATCGATGTGTTGCCTTATTTGATCCAATAAGGTTACATGCAGTTTATGAGCAATGAAGTTATTCATAAAACTGTCGTTGTTGGACCTCTTCAATGTAACTGTTCAATCTTGATATGCCCCAAGACGCTAGAAGCGATTGTCATAGATCCTGGGGATGAAGCCGAAAAAATCATCAAAAATTTGGATTCTGGAGTAAAAGTAAAATATCTTTTGCACACTCACGCTCATTTTGACCACATTGGTGCAACAGAAGCCATGAAAATGGCAACTCAAGCTACGGTGTGCCTTCATAAAGCTGATGAAATGATCTATCAGAATCTTCCCATGCAGGGGCGTATGTTTGGGATGTCTTTTTCGGAGGCTCCAGCAATCGAGAAATTTATTGAAGATAATGAAGAACTGAAATTCGGTGAGCAAAAGCTTGAAGTCATCCACACACCCGGGCACAGTCCTGGTAGTGTTTGCTTTCGACTCTCTGGTAGCGAAGAGCGAGTTTTTTCGGGGGACACTTTGTTTAGGCAGAGTGTAGGCAGATCCGATCTTTGGGGGGGCGATCATTCTCTTCTCATTCGTTCTATAAAGAGTCGTTTGATGACTTTAGACGACGAAATAAGGGTCTACCCCGGCCATGGACCTAGAACAAGGATCGGCGAAGAGAAAAGAAAAAATCCATTTCTGTAAAAGCTTTTCAATCAGGTATTGATTTAAGTAGTCTTGCAGCTGCTCTTGAAAATGCCAGTTTTCGAGACTGACGAGACTTACTTGATTTGGTGAGAATCTTTGGCAAATCATTTTCCGCAGCTTTGTTTTGTTCTTTTTTAAATCTTGCTTGGGCCTGTTTAATCCAATCTTTGGTCGAAACGCTAATTCCTGAACCTAAGCTTGCTGTCGTAATAAGGTTTTCTTTGGAGTGAGCTGCAGAGTAACCTTTAGCTGATGCAATCTCTACTGCCACTTGAGGAGTTTCAGCTAATAACCGAACATCAGATTGCCAGTTTTTTCGTTCTGCAGAACGATTGATCTGGACATTGTCCGCAACATCTTTAGCGAAAGGAAGACCTTTATTCAAATAGGATAGTTTCTGGTTTACAGATAAGAAGTATCTAAACCGTGGTTGAAATCCTCTGGCGTTGTAATAGGACCAATATGGAATGGCGCCTTTTGGAGAGTTATCTTTCAAATCTCTCAGTATCCAAGCCGCATAAAGAAAAGCTTTTTCAGGATTTAAAAGGTCCTTTGTTTTAGCGCTTTTGAAAGACTTTCGAAATTTCTTATTAAGCATCCAATTTTTTCGTATCTGAACAATTCCGAATTCACCGGCATTTCCTTCAGGTAGGTCTTCACGAAAAGAGGTCTCTTGAGCAGCAATAGCAATAAGAAGGTTGGATGAGATATCAAA
>DDPO01000069.1 GCA_002342225.1 Bdellovibrionaceae bacterium UBA2466
ATTTGGGATGAATGGAACGCTTATATTTATGGTGGCCGCACGGACCTAGAAGCAGAACAGCTCTATGGAGAAGAAGGTTGGGATTCGATGACAGGACCTGTAGAGTTTTTGATCTATTCGACGGGCGGATTGATGGCCATTAAGAATAGTGATCGAGGTTTTTATGAAGGCCCTGCTTTTCTGCAAGCAAAGGCCGCTTTTGCGTACTTAGCGGAAGAAACGATGAGCCTTCTGGCCGATGGACAAGAGAGTTCATTAAAACCCGAGAGAGCCAATGCATACTTGGAAAGGTTTAGACTTTCCAATTCTACTGAAGCCCGACAAATCCGTTCATTTATTCGTGAAGAGTTTGGGGACGAATGGGCCTCGGGTGTATTAGGGATTGAGTTTGCTAGAAACAACGCAAGACAATAATTAAATTTCCTGAAATGAAAATAGTATTTCCCGACTGTCAAAAAATTAGATAGATGAATTCTGCTTGTGCGCTAGTTCCTAGCCGCAGAGAAAAAGTTGTTTTTGTGCGCACGTTATTTGCAGTTCTCTTCTTGAACAGTTTTTATGAAGTCTATTTCGGAGGGTTGTAGGATGAATAAGGGAATCATTGCATTAGTTTGTTTTTTGAGTTGTGGCTCTTTTGCTCAAGATGCCTTAAAGCGAGAGTCGCACGGGATTGGCAGTAGAGAAACTGGTCAACAACCATCCTATCAGCGACCCGTTGCAGAGGAAGAACTTTACGAACGACTTCTAGAGTCTTCAGGTAAATACGATATTCGTGGGCTTGGGGCTGGTACTACCTTGGTATTTTCCAAACAGGAAGTCATTATACCTGCGAATATGAAGCAGATTCCTTTTATGGTAGTTGAACACGACCCTCATTTTATATTCAAAGGCGATGGTAAGAGTGAGGGCAAATTTGTTAATTATTCAGATTGTTACTTTGTTATGAGAGAAGAACTAAACGAAAAGCGTATCCTCAAGCTAGGGAAAAAAGTCGTTTTGGCAGGAAATCCCACTTCAAAAATAATCAAGTTGACTGCCCAAGATTCACCCAAAGTAGGGGCCAAGCTGGAAGTTACCATTCCCGTGGCTGAGCCCAGCGCCATTGAAGCTCTCAAGTGTGAGGGCTATTCCCAAGCCTACGCGAAAAAAGCTCACTGGGTACCTCGGCCAGATGAGTTTGTTGGTTACTGGACTCAAAGGTTTAGCTATGAGCCGGGCGAATCCGTTGTAGTGAAACCTGAAGTTATAGTGGATTGGCAATTTGAACAAAGTTTTAATCGTAGATTTGGCGAAATGATTGAACCTCCAGCGAAGCCTATTGATTAGTAATGCTTACGAGGGCCGCTTGAGGATTAATCAAGTAGCGAGAGTCTCTTCTTTCTCAACCGTTTTACCTGTTCTGCGATCGACCCAAGTTTTTCTAAGAATCGCAGTGTTTTCATTTTGCTCGTTAGCCGTAAGCGTGAGCTCAGTAAAAGCGCCATCCACAGTCCGCAGGTCTTGAGAGCAAATGATGTCTTCGGTATCAAAGGAGCAGGTCATTTCCCTTCCCAGATTTTTTGTTTCATCAAACGAAGTATGCTTCGGGCGATCATAGCCAGCTTTTCTAAAGTCTACGGTATAGGTGAGTGCTTCTCCGGCTTTATTGGGATTTCTCACTAAATAAAGTTCTAAGAGGAAACAATGAGCGGGTCTATCATCTTGAACAAAACGCATTCCAATTTTCGTCGGAAAGCCAAAGCTTGTCGCACTTAAAACCAAAGCGGCTAAACCGATAAAACATTCTCGTTTCAAAACTGATTTCATGAGGCACTCCTTAATGAATTAACTGAACTGTGAATAGCACAAATCAAAAAAAGGCCACAATGCGAAAAAATATTTATTGAGCAGATAGTGATTAGATAATGAGCGGCTAGCTTGGATTTTTGCAGAATCTGAGTTTTCTAATCCGCAAAGCGATTTTGGAAAATAAAATTTGGTTGTTACCGGATATGGGATAGAAGACTGACACCCTTTCCATCACGCACCGAGAAAAGCCCCACCAAAAAAAGAAGTCTTAATTCTCTTTTCATCTTATATCTCGCAGTCCGCAACTGATTTCTTTACTGGGTTGTACCGCACCAGAAGAATCAACGGCAGCGATCATGCCGGATCCCTGTGCTTGGTAAATAATGACCGTTACTAGGTAACTTTTTTCCCCTAAAGCTTCATCTCGGCTTCTGCAATTGAATTGAAGACTCTGAGTGGGATCATCAGTCCAGCCCTCGCAACTCAAAGACACACTTTGGCCCGATGTCGTCAGGGTCGCTATTCTTTTCGTGAGGTCGGCGGTTTCTTTTAAGACCACTGAGAAGTCAGCATTGGAGCAAGTGACGGTTCCCATGGTGGGAGCGGAAGAGGGTGGTCTTTGTACCATCGTATCCAAGCTGGGATCTTGCAAAAGTGTAAAGAACTCAGCGAGGGACGAAAAATATACTTTTTCACTTTTTCCGTCATTTGGTCCGCGCTTAACAAAGTAAGGAATCGTGACTGAATTCAGTGAGTCCAGTTGTTCTTCCAAGTAGGGAAAGCGATTCAGAATCAAAGGCCAGTGGGTTCTGTGACCGACGGTATCCTTGCTGATAATGATTTCGTGAGCGAAATAGGGGGCAGAGCCAGTGCTATTTTCGCTTCCACCGATTCTTCCCACACCTTCGGGACCTCCGATTGGGCCGTTCCCCGTTCTTCCTACTCCTTCCGGCCCTCCAATCGGGCCAGAACTCGGCTGAAGCCGACTTTCGAACTGAAATCCAGAGCTAAAAACAACATCGCCTTTTCCGGCCAACTGTAACTCAGCATCTCTTTTGGAGCTCGAACGGAAAACTTTTTCATTTATGACGATGTTGCGGATCCACTGGGTTGCAATAACACTTGGGATTATAAAAAACTTTGAAGGGTTTCGGTAAAAAAAGAATAGGTCCTCCACTTTGGGCCCTGTTTTGGGATCGATAGGGATGTCTTGATACCAAAGAAGATCGGTGACTCCCTGATGAGTGAGTACTCCGGCAAAAGTATCAGTTCCTTCAGTAAACACGGGGCCGCCACTCATACCGTATTCGACCCATCCCCCAACCGCTTCGATCAATCGGGGGGCTAGGGGAATAGTACCCTTGCCTGAATCTAGGCTAGCTATAACGGCTTTTTCTTTTTTTATCGAAAACCAAGAAGCATAGGGAAAGCCATAGGAAATAACATTGGCACCCTCCGAAACGGCTCTGGGTTTTAAGTCTTTATAGTTAGGGATCACTATCGAAACCGGCTCAGTCAGTTTTAAAAGTGCAAGTCCCACACCCCAATCTGCTGCCACGAGTTCTGCTTTTTTAATTCCCAACGAGGAATTTTGTACTTGATGGCAGATGTTTTCATTCGATTGGAGTACGACATGCTCTGAAGTAAGCGCATAAATGACTCCTTCATGAGTAAATAATGTCCCCGACCCTCGAAATGCTTTTGCTTCATCATGGCAAGGAAAAGATTTCGTTTTCACTATGATGGCATCTGAAATCGCCATAGCGTCCGTGACAAAAAAGAAAAGACAAAAGAGGAGCATCCTGATCTTCATAGGGCCAACCGTCCTTCTTTGAGTTCATTTTGTAAAAAACCACTTAAGCGATAGCGAGTTGCTCTTGCATTGCCCACTTTCTGAACCCATCCCTTTTTGTGCCAGTTCTGAATGAGCCTTCCTGTGGTTGCACGAGATTTGCGGCAAAGATTTTGTATTTGCTCACGAGACAGTGCCGTATCAGGATCGATTAACGGAACCGAGCGGGGAACGGTTGAGGAATCAGAATGACGTCTCTCATAAACGAGCTCTCTCCAATGAGGGTAGGAGAAAAGGCTTCTATCAGCAGAAGACGCGTTTTTTAAGTGGATGTGCTGAAAGTCCCCTTCAGCATACACTTTGAGGTGTTTGGTTCTAAACTTGATATAAGGCGAAAAGACTTCTTTCATTCTGGAGATCAAATTAAAAATCTTGGTGGTGTGAAGCACGGGATCAAAGTGACTGATTCCAAAACTTAGTGCCGCAAGCTTCTCAAATCCAGCGACACCATTCTCCATGAGGGCTTCCATCGCATACACCATCGGCTCTGAGAAAGTCTCTTCCTGTGTTTGAAAGTTTGTTATTTTTCCCGTGCTGAAATCTATTGAAAATCCAACTTCATGGGAAGTTTGTTCGGCTGAGAATTGTTTTAATCGCAGCCAAAGTGGATAGAGCGGGTGAGATGCAGAAAGTTTAGGCGAGAGAAGAACGTTAAAGCAAAGATCAGGATGGGTCAGCAGGGGCGATTCTTTAAGGCTTGCCAAGTAATCTTTTGCTGCTTCCGTTTGGTGATCTCTCAAACTCATCCAATAATGAATAAAAAGACTCTCTCCTTCAAGAAGGGGGTACTGAGTCATCTCAGAGACCTCAACCATTTTGAGAAGTGACTGAAGCACTCTTCGAGAAGATGAATCGAATAGGCCCAGCCACAAAAGAGCGTTCCGAATCAGTTTCTTGTCCTCTACACTGAGAAGATAAAGTTGGGTGCTTTGTTTTAAAGGGCTCAGAGTTGCCAATACTTTTTCAATGGAGAAAGTTTCTGGAGCTACTAACCAACGCCACACCCACAAATAGACTCTATCCGCCCAGTCGGATAAACGTGGAGGATTATTGTCTGTGGGGTGTGTGAGCCCCAAAAGAGTCCGTTGCCGATATGCAGGCTCCAAACAAGTAGAAGCACTAAACCGGAGGTCGTTTTCCTCGAGTTTGTTTTTCTTATAAAAGCGGTGGTAGGGCAGCTGTAAGCACCAGGCCTTTAGAAAATCGGTCGGGGTGCCTTGAGGTACGTTTGAGGTAAGAATCTTTTCAATATTGCCTTGTCGAAACTGATAGAAAATCTCCAACGCAGATTTCTGATTTCGAATGGCTGTTAAGTGCGCAGTGGGGGCTTCTTTCTCTGTTCTTTGCAAGTAACTGTCGCACTCTGCCAAAGCAGCTGTAAACGTTTGTCCCAGAGTATACAAACAGCAAGCAGTATTAATTTTGATGAGAAGATGCTCAAAAGAGTTTCTGGCTTTGCCATCTGCGATTGAAAAAATATCTAACGCTGTTGAAAAATCTCCCGATCGAAAAGCGAAAATAGCTTCTTCAAACAGGAGCCAAAAAGGAGTGGGTAGAGAGTTTTCTATCAGCCCTTTTTTAACGATCGAAAGAATTCTTTGAAACTCATCGATTCGCTTTTGAGCTCGCGCAATTGAGGCCTGAAGAAGAACAAAATCCAAGTAGATATCCGCGTCTTCATTTTTAAAAATTTTTTCCACTAAGAGTTCATCCACCCGCTCTTGAAGCATTGGGATGTTTTTTCGAAAGCTTGCACACTGAAGAAGGGTAGCGTCCAGCTGGCCATCGATTCGAAGCTGCCAAGCCTCGTTGATTTCGAATCTGTTTAAATACCTAATGGTTTCAAGCATTTAACGTCATTGCCCCTTAGCTTTTTCCTTGATTGGGGGGTAACCGTATCACGGATAACGCGTTGAATCAATGTTTGGGTCGAAATCTTATTTTTTTATTTATTAAGGCTCAAGCTGGCCGTAAACGTGGCTTCCCCAGCAGCGAACCCCAGAGTCGCTTAAAGCACATGTGTGAGCTCCTCCGGCACTGATATTTTGGGTGTTGTGGAGTTCCGGGGGAGAAGCTTGCCCATCGTCGTTTCGCCCCCAACATTTGACGCTTTCTTCGTCTATCGCGCAGGTGTGGCTGCTCCCAGCAGAAAGAGCCTTGGGATT
>DDPO01000136.1:0-2010 GCA_002342225.1 Bdellovibrionaceae bacterium UBA2466
ACAGGCTGTCCTAAAAGAGCCCAGAAGGAACTTGGCTGGAAACCAGAAGTGAGCTTTTCAGAAATGGTTGAGATGATGGTTCAGGCCGATCTTAAAAGACTAAAGTCACAAAAATCAAAAGTCGTTTCTATGCCAAAATCGCTCGATTCTAGAAAAACGGCGTAAAAAGCTTTTTTGCATTAATGGTTCAATCGATTAGTATTTCAAAAGTTTGGGTGTAGAACGCTGAAATGAAAATCTTAGTTACAGGATCTGCAGGTTTTATCGGGGCCGAGTTAACTCTACAATTGTTGCATCGGGGAGAGCAGGTCATAGGAATTGATAATCATAATAATTATTATGATCCGACTCTGAAAGAGGCCCGACTGAAGAGATTTATCCACCACCCGGGCTATCTCCATTTACGAGCGGACTTGGCAGATAAAAAAGCGATTGAGCAAATTTTTGAAAGCCATCGACCGCAGCGCGTAGTGCATTTGGCGGCTCAAGCTGGAGTTCGCTACTCTATTGAAAATCCACTTCTTTATATCGACAGTAATCTTGTCGGATTTGCACACGTTCTAGAAGGTTGTCGAAAATCTAAAGTTGAACATTTGGTTTATGCTAGTAGCTCTAGTGTTTATGGTTCCAACACAACCACACCCTATTCGACCCTCCAGAATGCCGATCATCCATTAAGTTTATATGCAGCCACCAAAAAAGCGAACGAAGTGATGGCGCACACCTATAGCCATTTGTATGGGATACCAACGACGGGGCTTCGTTTTTTTACGGTCTATGGTCCTTGGGGACGCCCGGACATGGCGCTTTTTAAGTTCACCAAAAATATTTTTGAAGGTAAGTCCATTCAAGTATTTAATCATGGAAAGCATCGCCGGGACTTTACTTACATTGATGACATAGTAGAAGGTGTCATTCGAGTGTTGGACAAGCCGGCTCAAGCAGATCCGAACTGGAATAGTGACAATCCAAACCCTTCAACCAGCAAAGCGCCCTGGCGTCTCTACAACATTGGAAATAATCGTCCAGTCCAATTGTTGGATTTTATTTCAGCGCTTGAAATGGCCATTGGTAAACCTGCCATCAAAGAACTCGCTCCATTACAAGCAGGAGATGTACTAGAGACTTATGCCGATGTGACAGACTTAGTAAGAGATTTCGACTATCAACCGCAGACTACGGTGAATGAGGGGATTCTAAAGTTTGTGGCTTGGTACAGGAGTTTCTTTCACCAGTAGGGGATATGGTTAAGAAACACTTAAGAGTTCATGAAGTCGTAACACTCCAACCACATCGCCATTCTTAAGAACCGGGACGACATTAAGAGGGGGCTGATGACTTTCCATGAGGTCTAGGGCTTTCACAGCCATCATTTCGGGCTCAATTGTTACAGGGTTTCGATTGATTACTTTTTCAAGACTTAAGTCGAAAATCTCCGCTCTGTGCCGATTCAGAAGTCTTCTAATGTCTCCGTCGGTTAGAATGCCCGTCAGTTTTGGAGCCTTTTCGCAAAAAATGAGAATTCCCAGTCCGTAGGTTCCCAGATCTGCAATGCTTTGCTCTATCGAAGCTTTCTCCAAATTTAAAATTGGGCACTTTTCTTTTGGGATCATAAGATCGGCAACGCGCAACGAAAGTCTTTTCCCCAACTTTCCTCCGGGATGATATTTAGCAAAATCTTCAGGCTGAAAATTTTTCACTTTCATGAGGGTAACCGCTAACGCATCTCCCACTGCTAGGGCCAATGTCGTCGATACGGTCGGGGCTAAATCGAGTGGACAGGCTTCTTTGACTACCGGAGTGTGAAGGACGATGTCAGCCTGTTGGGCGAGGGTCGAATTCTTTTTGCTAGTGATAGCGATAACTTTTGCATTAAGTCTTTTGATCGCGGGAATAAGGTTATTAAGTTCTTCGCTCTCGCCACTTTTTCCAAGGGCGACAACGACATCATCGCAAGTGAGCATTCCAAGATCTCCGTGCATGCCGTCTGAAGGGTGAAGGAAAGTGGCC
>DDPO01000136.1:2034-2795 GCA_002342225.1 Bdellovibrionaceae bacterium UBA2466
TCATGGTCGCTGCGATTTTTCGTGCAATGAGCCCCGATTTTCCCACGCCAGTGAAGACAATCTTTCCCTTAGTAGACATCAGCAAGCAAATCGCTTCAAAGAAAGAGTCTCCAATAGCTCCCGCCATCGCATTTAAGGCTTCAGCTTCAAGGCAAACGACTTCCCGAATATTCTGAAGAATCTCTGTCTTTTGATCCTGTAAGGTTTGATTCATGGCGCGATGTACCAAAGACAATTTAGTTGGAGAGTTTGATTATTGTCAATTGAAGGTTAGCTTGGAATTAAATTAACTAACCCATAAATTTCGGGTATCTTTAATAGATTCCGATTTTTTATTTAACTTACGACAACTTAGATGTTTTTTTCTTTCTAGAATCGAATGAAAAACTCCAAAGAATTTAAGTTGGCAGTCATTGGTTTAGGTTATGTGGGACTTCCTTTGGCTGTTGAATTCGGTCGTAAACTGACAGTTGTTGGATTCGATATTGATCCTGTCCGAATCCAGGAGCTAAAAAGTGGCAACGATAAGACGTTAGAAACAGCTCCCGATGAAATAAATTCCGCGGCTAAACTGACCTTTACCAATAAAGAACAGGACCTAAAAAACTGTAATTGTTTTATTATCACAGTTCCTACTCCTATCGATGCTCACAAGCGACCTGATCTCACTCTTTTACAAAAAGCTACTGAAACGGTGGGTAGATCCCTGAAAAAAGGGGACATCGTCATCTACGAGTCAACGGTCTATCCAGGGGCCACCG
>DDPO01000137.1:0-1119 GCA_002342225.1 Bdellovibrionaceae bacterium UBA2466
TCAAGGCCACCCGAGGGGCTTAGGTGAACTTTATGGACAAAGGCAGATCTCATCCCGGATGCTGATAACGATTTTTCAAGTCCAAATAAATAATTCGTCATTTCTAAACCTATCTCACGGGGGATATTTTTGCGCACCTGTTTAATTGGCCGGCAAATTCTTATTTTTATTTTAACTAGTAATTGATGGAAAAACAAATTGCGACAGCTAAGCAAGAATCCGCCTCGAATGTGGCAGTATATGATGAAAAGGGGAATTTCCTTTTCAGCCGTTCAGGCCAGCTTGTTGGTTTTACTCCTACTTCCGTAACCATCAGAAACGGATCTCGAAATGAGGTGTACGATAATAAAGGCAGTTTTTAATCTAGTCGTTGAGTGGTTCCACGTATTTTGATCGGCTAGCTTGCTTGGACCTTCAAAAGACTAGGCCATCAAATCCGGATAAACCTCAGCCGCCTTGCACCTTATGATTGTGAGGCTGTACAAGCTTCTTGATTCTTAATCGAACTTTTTTGTAATCCATCCCATACTTAAGCCACTACCCATTAGGGCTTTAGGAGCCTATTCTTTGCGAGTTTCGCTGATAAAAAATAAACCCGCATCCTTTTTTAAAAATCGTGGTTTAATCCTATATGCCCATGTGCTTCCTAAGCAAGATTCGCAGTTGGTCGAGTAGGCTCAAAGACAGGAGCGAGGAACCTGTTCAGATGCCGTTGGTTAGGGAATGTTGCCCTAGGCTTAGCCTTGGCAGTGGCTTCTTCGTGTTGTTCGTCGGCACCCCCACATCCATACACCCTCTCCCCAAAGTCCCAGGCACGATGCCGGGGTATTCCACATGAAAAAACTCTTTGCTGGGCTGGCCTGTTTGCCTGCTTTGCTCGCTGTGGCTTGTGCCCAGACAACCTACCAGCGGTATGACTGTGTCACCCGCGTGTTGGAATACCACATCGCCAAAAGCCAGATCGAATCCAACCGCCAGATGATTAAGATGCTTGAAGACGAGAAAAAGAAACACTCCGTGCTCAATGCAAAAGGCTCCGTCACCCGCTCCCGCATCCAAGGCCTGATTGGAGCTAAGCAGGAGGAGAACTTTCGTTTGGGACAAAAAGCCTTTCTCCTG
>DDPO01000137.1:1186-4358 GCA_002342225.1 Bdellovibrionaceae bacterium UBA2466
ATGAGATTGATTTTGGCTTTGCTGTTCCTGGTAATCGCCACCGCGGGCTTTACGCAGGATTCTGCAAAGGTTTATCCGACCTACACCAACACGATTTTCCGAAAACCATATCCGAATTACCTCGTGGAAAAGAAATCTGAAGGGACACTCCAAGTGTTTCCGACCTACTCCAACACCATTTTCCCCAAGGCGTTCCCGGATTACGTGGTGGAGAAGGGCAAGATCTACCCCACCTACTCCAACTCCGTATTTCGGAAACCTTTCCCAGTGAAGGAGATCGGGGCGGATTACGAAGCCCCATGAGCGAGGCACCTAACCTTTTGCTGGGGGTTCTTCTTTGGCAGGCGAACGCCTGCACGCAAACTGAGCCGGCGGTCAGATATACCGCGTGGAGTGTAACTATGACTTATGCGGCAAATGCCAAAGACGATGGAGGATCTTCAAAACCAGATAAACAATATGCCCGAACAGGATAAGGACGCCATGCGCTACAATCCTGCAGGTGGACTTATTGGAATCCTCGCCAAGATGGGCGGTGTCAATGAGATGACACGAAGCCTCCAGCATACAACTTTAGGATATCGGAATATTGGTGATACCATATCGTTCAAGGGAATCTTCGAAAAGATCCCATCCGCGAAGGGTTGATACTAGCTCCTGATAGCCGGGGCAGCTTATTGCAGAGATCACTAGAGCGCATTATCAATAAGAAATAAAATATCTTAGAATGAGTTTTAGCACTTTCGTAATATAGCCACCACCAGATTTCTGCTGGTTTTTTTTTATACAAGGTTTAATTAATAAATATGAACGAATTCATCAGCTGCTTAAAAAAGTATGCAACCTTTCAAGGAAGGGCCCGGCGAAAAGAATATTGGATGTTTATTCTTTTTTCTATTCTCCTTGCAATTGGGACTACCTTTTTGGATGTACAACTATTTAAGGGCGAAAAGTTGATTTTTACAGGCTTATTGCGGCTGGGACTTTTCCTCCCTAGCTTGGCCGCCATAGTAAGACGCATGCATGACGTCGACAAAAGCGGCTGGTTTTGCCTAATTCCAGTTTATAATCTCATCCTAGCTTGCTCGGAGGGAACAAAGGGCCCAAACCGATTTGGCGAGGACCCGAAAAGCTAGTTTTTTACACCTCCATTATTTTCTACCTATAATTAAGGCTTCCACATGGCAGCATTAAGAGTGGACCAAAGGTGGATAATCCAGCCCAAGGTACCAAGCGAGATAAGCCATACAACGGCTGCAGTAATAAAAAAGAAAAGAGAGGCTAAGAATCTCCCCTGAAGTAGTTGTCCCAGCCCAGGGACAAACAAACTTGCCAACGCAGCGATTACATTTCCAGCTGACCCTTGCCCGGCAGACATAAGTTTTTAGTTATCTCACACAATGCTTTTGTCTAGTAATATTAGAAGTTGGATTATGGTTACTGCCCAAGGTTGAGACTCGAATGATAATATTCATTATTCTGTATCGTTGTTTTTAAATTGTTTAATTAACAATGCCCTGTGCTATAAAACTCATTCTATGAGTCAGATAGCTCTTGTGCTTATATTTTGCTTGTCTGGAATATCTTTAATTGCGCAGGAAAACAATGGAGAAACCTACAATAACGATTTAAGAAAGATTTACGTTTTAAAGGCCGGCATGGAACCGGCTTTTAAGAAAGTCGATTTACTGTGCAGTCGCACTGCTGAGACTTGGGTGGACTTAATTAAAGACGGTGGAGAAGTAACTGGTGAAAACCTGCTTTATAACCTTTACCATTTTCATACCCCTGAGGATGAAAAAAAGGATAAAAAGGGAGAGATTGTAGATCCTCGACAGCCAGCCAGGTTAATGAATCTACTCACTGTTATCGGTGTAGCGGTTTGCAAGGGCAAACCATTTACAGACCCGACTCTCGAAAAGTGCCGGATAAAGATTTATGAAGCTTATGTGACTTACAATTCACTTTATGAATTAGCGACAGAGCCAACAGGTAATTACCAATGTTTTATCAGCAATGTGCAGGAACTTAAAATGAAATACAAAGCTCAGATGACTGAGCTTGATCTCTTTCTCCCACCAGAACCACCCAAAAAAGAATCTAAAAAGGATTCTTAGTATTTGGATGATCTTGGGACGAATTTGGACATTCGCAGGTTTACTTTCATTGGCCGTAATGGCCTCGTCTTTAAACGGAGGTGAGAGACCTCAGTTACTTGATAACGAACGGGCGTTTGCGGATCGAATCAAAAAGGCTTGTGGCTGGAATGACCAAGGTTTTGTAACCCGCGTTAACGAGATTAAGTCAGATTTTATCACTACCCTTGAGGCGGAATCAGACCCTGAAAAAGTCTCATGGGACCATCAACGACCTTTTTGGAAAGAGATCATTCGCCGCTATGCCGGGACCTATGAAATGACCCAAAAGCAGGCCAACACTCAGCAAAAGGCCATCGCAATCAATTATCGAAAAGAGATCCAAGATCTTTTTGCCAAACGACTTGAACTTCGCGGTGGGGGATCGGTTTCCTGGGAGATGTGGATGTATCTGCCTGGTTATGTGGAATGGATCCTAGGGCATATCAATACCGAATCCGATCGATCCCCGACGGATCAGGAATTACTTCAAGCTAGCCTTGCCTCATTTCCTTTCGAAATGAATCCAGGAACTGAAAAGGCGGTCATGGGAGTTATTTCAGATTTAAAAAGAATTGAGTCTAAACTACCTCCAAAACAGGCTGCTTTTCTCCGTATAGAATTCCAGAGGTTTTTTTTAAATAAAATCCCGAGCGCTAACTGATCGTATTTGCTCTTTCCTTACTGTTTTTAAAAAACACGATCTCCTTTTTGTAGGTTTACGAGGTTCGAACGCTCGAAAAGCGAATCGCCTCGGTTTTGGTGACAGCCTGAAAATAGTGTTTTTTAACCATGCCGGGCGAATTCCCCATTTCCTCCGCTACCTGGTAAACGTTTTTAATATCGGCCATGCGGTAAGAGCCAAAGGAGTGACGGCAACCGTTATGCTTCCAATTCAACCCCGCCCTTTGAGCCAATAACTCCTGCCGGGTCATCATATTTGAATTTGGCGCAACCCGACCGCTTTTGGGCTTACCCGTCTTTTCCAAAAATGCCGCCAAAGCAGGCAGAATGGGCACAATCCTGCGGCCCAACTG
>DDPO01000097.1:0-9301 GCA_002342225.1 Bdellovibrionaceae bacterium UBA2466
AAAATTGTGAAGAAAATTTCACAATTGCATGGGCGCTCAGACCTTTATGTTTTTTTTAAAAACTTCTTTGCGTATCCGGGTTTAGTGACCTGTTTGACTCGACCAATCACGAGGCTCTCGGGAGGGGTGCTCTTTGTGACAGTTGTTCCAGAAGCGACGTAACTTCTGGCCCCAAGAGTCACAGGTGCTACCATTTGAGAATCGCTTCCTACAAAAACACCATCCTCGATAACTGTCTTATGTTTAGTCACTCCATCATAATTACACGTGATAAATCCACATCCTAAATTCACTTCTTTCCCAATCTCTGCATCCCCAATGTAACTTAAATGAGAAGCTTTAGCCCCGTCTTTGAAAGTACTCTTCTTCACTTCGACAAAATTTCCAATTTTCACTTCACGCCCCAAACAAGACTCTGGCCTCAAATGAGCATAGGGACCGACTGTTGTTTTCTCGCCCACTGTACTTTCATCAATAACCGTCCCTTGCCTGATTTTTGTGCCCGCATGCAAAGATGAGCGTTCAATTCGAGAATTGGCCTCTATTTTACAGTGGCTTGCGATTTTCGATTTCCGAATTCGAACACCACTCTCAATAGTCACATCGCTTGCGATTTCAGTTTTTGTGTCGATCCAAATATTATCAGCACCCTGCAAAGTGACGCCGTTTTCCATGTGGAACCGATTCACCCTTTTTTGCAGAACTTTTTCAGCTTCGGCTAAAGCGAATCGATCATTGATACCCAAGGTCTCTTCCGGATCTTCAAAGGGAACTCCAATCACTTTAGCATTTTGCTGTACCAAGAGTTCAATGACATCGGTCAAATAAAATTCGCCCTGTCGATTCTGGTTTGAAATTTTTGCGAGCGACTTAAAAAGGGCGCCTATTTCAAAACAATAAATTCCAGCATTGATCTCGGTGATCTTTTTTTCTTGGGCCGAACTATCTGCTTCTTCTCGTATCCCAACCACTTGGCAATTTTCATTTCGTAGAATGCGTCCATAACCCGTAGGATTATTTAAATGTGTCGTGACCAAAGTACAGGCCGCTTTTTCACTCTCGTGTAATTTAAGTAAATTTTCGAGCGATTTTTTTCTAAGAAGAATCACATCGCCACTTAGAACAAGAACATGCCCTGTTTGGTTTTCTAAAAAACCTTGTCCGGCTCTCACAGCATCGGCCGTTCCTCGTTGTTCTTTCTGCTCGAAAAACTGAAGATTAGAATAACTCTCACAGGACTTCTTAACTTCATTTCCCCCGTGTCCAATCACTACAGACACCGAGGAATGGGGAATCGCAAAGGCTAGATCTAAAACATGATGAATCATCGGCTGAAAAAGAACTTCGTGGAGAACTTTGGGAAGCTCAGATTTCATTCGCTTCCCTCGACCTGCAGCCAAAATTAAAATGTGTGGATAAAAATTCATAGGTCTTTCAATATAAACAAATTTTTAGAGCGTGTCGAATAATGGTGAGTTTTTAGAGGCCAAAATATCTTTTGCTATCTGGGCTTTGAGCTTTTCGATGGAATCAAACTTCATTTCCTCTCGAACAAAACTCAAAAATTCGAGTTCAAGGGTCTCATCGTAAAGCTTTGCGTTAAGATCTAAAACATGAACTTCTACTAACTTTGGAGAGTTCTCCGAGTGAAATGTGGGCCGCACTCCTACATTGGTAATCGCTCTGAAAAACTGCCGTTGCCACTTAACTCGGCTCACATAAACACCGTTTTTGGGTAATATTTTCTCTGCGGCACAGTAGAGATTGGCCGTAGGAAAACCCAATTGTTGCCCCCTACCATCACCGGGCTTAACCATTCCAGAAATACTGTAAGGCCTACCTAAAAGTTGAGTGGCCTTCTCTATTTCACCTTGGGAAATTTTTTCTCGAATCAGTGAACTACTTACTTTTGACCCATCTGAAACGGCCTCTAGTANNAGTACAGTGAGGGTCAAGCCATTCTTATCACAAAGCCTCTTTAGTAAATGGATGTCTCCTGATCTCTCTTTGCCAAACCGAAAGTTGTAACCGACATAGACCGATTTAGCTTTAAGCCCTCGAATTAAATAACGTTCAAAAAAATCTTCTGGCGACAATTCTTTGAGTTTTTGATCAAATTGAGCCACGCAGACAAACTGGATCCCTAAAGATTCCATGAGAACTAATCGCTCTGAAGTCGTAGTCAACTGCTCCAGTTTTTTTTGCGGATTTAAAACTTCAACGGGGTGGGGATAAAAAGTTAACACCACCGGCGTAAGCCCCTGAGCCTTACTTCCCTCGACAGCCTTTCTTAGCAGTGCTTGATGGCCTTTGTGAATACCATCAAAGTTTCCTATCGCTACTGCAGAGAAAGAGAAGCTCGCAGAGTTTTCTGGGAGCCCGTGTATAACTTGCATCTTTTGGTCTACTTAATTCAACCGAAACTATTTTCTAGTTCGGGTGGAACGCTTGCGAGAGGAAGCTTTTCTTCGGTTCTCAGCATTTTTTTTAGCTCGTCCCTTGGAGGCCTCCATCTTTCTGTCTTCTTGTCGGGCCACTTGGGTGAGATAGCTCACAAGTTCATTCACTCGTTTATTGAGCTTTTTGCTCTCTAAATTGACTAATGTGTTGATTCGCTTTTCTACTTTGCCACGAGTGTGCTTGAGTTGAACTACCAATCTGTCCAATTTTTTTCGGCTTCTTTCTCGGGCTTCACGGCCCTTGAGGTCAAAATCTTTCACAAGAACGGATAGTTTTTTTTCATAAGTGCCCAATTGTTGGGTCAACTGATGAACTGCGGGGTGTTTTGCCCATTTATTAAAATCGACTTTTAAATTTGAACGTAAAGACATAATGGCTCTCCTCTTCACTGCTTTGTTTAATTATGCAGCGAGTCTTAGATTGTCAATTCTGGTTCTAACAGCAAACCTTAGTGGCCGCAAATGAAAATCTGGTTAGGAATTAGAAATTAAAATCTCAGAATTCACAGGTATCATCAGGAGATACAATCCCAGTGAAAGGCACCAAGCGGTAATAATAACCCTGATTACTCGTTAGTTCTAACTCTCGACCCAACGAATAATAATAAAACATAGATCCTCCACTCGAGGATTGCTGTGTATTCTGCCCTTCAGTGCCGCCGTTGTCCCCCGTAGGGTTGGAGTAAGCAACTTCGAGAGTTTTAGACTGGGGATCAATATAATACTCAAAAGTTTGAAAAGGCGTGTCGAACTGTTTATTTCCATTCACTACTTTGACATCACCAGTGAAATCCTGACCAAATCGGAAGACGAAAAAACTATATTTGTCGGTATTTTGCTGAATGAGCGGGGTGGGGTCCGTACTCTCCACAAGGCGCCATTCGGTCGCTGTCACACTGGTTTGCCGTTCTTTGGGGATTTGGCACTTTTTCATGCAGCCCACCATCATCAACGCCAACGGAGCTAAAATGGCGAGTTGTAGCCAAGCTCGGCTAAACCTATTTTGAATTTTAAATCTTTCAGTGTTCACGTTGTCTTCACCTATCGTAGTCATCTAAAGCTCATGCCTTTACTTTGAAGAATTAAGGAGCAAAGACTCTGCCAACCCAGAAAAACTAAAAATTAATAATTTCAGTTGGTTAAGCTGTGTACTTTCTGTCTGCGGTTCAATCAAACTGTCTATGTTTAACGCTCCACATCTGTAGGGCACAAAAAAACATTAATAAATACAGCGCATTACACTGCCCAATTGTGAAACACTCTCCACGAAGAGTTCCTAAAGAAAGCTTTCACTCTTTCCGTTGAATGGGAGTGTAGGCAATAGGCCTGCTATTTTGAGTCAAGAGTCCACGGACCGGACAAAAACGTTGAACAAGGAAAAACTACCGATGCGTGGCAAAAAACAAAACAATATCGATCCACTTTTTCAACTCTTCCAGCACCATATGCTAAAAAAATCTTATGACGACTCAGCGGCCTTTAGTCGAGAAGTAGCTGCCGAATATTTGGTGTATTTAGAATCCACTTCAGCCCATATACCTTCAAATGTAAAAGCTGCAATTACTCAAGATTTAGAGTCAGAGACTCACGAGCTCCTCGTAAAATCGATGTACGGATGTAGCCTCCCTCATAAAAGCACTACTTACGGCAAAGTGATTCGTATTAATAATTCCGCGGAGCTATCCACTTTTGAGTTCACCCCCCCTGAGTCCACCTTAGAATCAGAGACTGACCGAGAAGAGTAATAAATTTAGCCCCCGACACTTTCTTCTCGCCTGTCATAGATTTTCGTATATTGTCTTCAACTCAATGAATTTCGCTGCTCTTAAAAGAGTGATTGGGGAATTTAAACCCTATAAACCCCAAATCATTATTGTCCTTGCGTTGGGGCTAGTCATCTCTGCTATCCAACCTATCAGTGTTAAACTCTCACAACGAATTATCGATGAGCTTCAAAAAGGAACATTCATCCAGGGCCCCTTTTTAAAACAAGTACCAGCTCTTCTTATCGGTGTTTTTATCGTTAGCGGCTTTGCTAAGTATTTTCACAACACTTTGAGACGATACGTATCAGAAAGAGTAATTATTAAGTACCGCACACTTCTTTTTGAAAAATATCTCAACTTTCCTTTATCGGTGCTCGACAAAACTCGTGCAGGCGATTTCTTGTCGAACATCCAAAACGATCTTTCCAAAATATCGATTGGTATCGACACCCTCATACTTGTTTTGAAGGAGCCCTTTACTTTTATAGGATTACTAGGAGCCGCTTTTTATTGCGATTGGAGATTAGCTCTAAGCACTTTGCTCGTTGCTCCCTTAGTGGCTTTTCTCTTTTCGAAATCGGGCAGTGCGGTTAAGCGTTACTCGCACAAAAACTTAGAGACTTTTTCAGACCTCATGTCCATTAGTCAGGAGAGCATTTCTGGGGCCAGAGTAGTTAAAGTTTTTCAGCTAGAAGTTCCCCTCTTCAAAAAATTTCAGACTATTCAAGAAAACTACTTTCATATCATGATGAAAGCGATTCGAGTTGAAGAACTTGCTACTCCAGTGGTGGAATTAATCGGAGCCCTTCTTATTTCTGGAGTGATTATCTACGGTGGCCATCGAGCTTCCTTAGGGTTGCTCACGCCGGGACAACTGGTCGGCTTTATTATTGCCATTGGTTTGGCTCAGATGCCACTGAAACAACTCAATAACGCTTACTTAAAGCTCAAAACAGCCGAAGCTGCTGCAGAACGTATTTATTCGATCCTCGATAAAGCCCAATCTAGCCCCAGAACTGAAGGCTCTCAAAACATTAAAACCTTGAATAGTTCGATCACTTTCAACAATGTAAGTCTGTTGTACGATGACAAACCCGCTTTAAAAAATATTTCCTTCGAAATAAAACGTGGTGATTGTGTCGCTTTCGTAGGGCACAGTGGAAGTGGAAAATCGAGCGTCGTTAACCTTCTGCCTCGACTGTACGAAGTGACTTCAGGAGAAATCCTCTTTGATGGAGTCTCAATTAAAAACCTTCTCTTGCCCGAACTTAGAAAACTAATCTCATTTGTAACCCAAGATACTTTTCTTTTTAATGATTCTCTTTATGAAAATATTAGATATGGAAACCCGAACGCATCTGACAAAGAGATCAAGCGTGCAGCTGAGCAAGCCCATTGTGCAGATTTTATTTCAAGACTCAGAGATGGTTTTAACACTCGGATCGGAGACCGAGGAGTTTGCTTAAGTGGTGGTGAAAGACAAAGGGTTGCCATCGCAAGAGCTTTTCTAAGATCCTCTCCCATTTTGGTCCTCGATGAAGCGACTTCAAGCTTGGACAGCCAAAGCGAAGCTGTTGTACAAGATGCCATGGAGGAATTGATCGAGGGAAAAACTACTTTTATGGTGGCTCACCGGTTATCTACGATCAAAAAAGCGAGCCGCATTTTTGTAATGGACCAAGGAAACATAGTAGAATCAGGAACTCACGAAACTCTAGTTCGATTAAACGGGGCTTACAGGCAGTTTTATGAAAGACAAGTGGGGGGTCGATTAGAATCGGTCTCTACTACTGTTGAAACTATTTAACCCTTCGAAACTCTGCAACTTGAGTAGGGCTTTTAATCTTCACAAATTCCCCTTTTTCTACTTCTAAATTCACCCTAAGTTTTTCGGAATGAAACACGGCCTCCAAACGGAGGGCGATAGTCTTAAGAGTCTCAGTCTGGATTTTTAAAGCAACAAAGAGAATATCCGGATCTTGCTGGTAACAGACGTCAGTCACTCGAATTTCCGAATTGATTCTGGCCGCTATACGATTGAGCATAAAACTAGGAACTGATTGACCATCTTGTTGAGTCACTTTGTATTTAAGAAAATAAAGCGAATTTCCCATATCTAAGTGCTCTAAAAAGGATTGAACTCTTCTTTTCGTGGCTTTCTCGATAAACACAATCATGTAACCCACGACACAGACATGGGTTACCAAGGTGATGATTGGAAAAATAGAACGCCTCATAACACCACTATTCACCAGTGCAAAGCCGGTGATTAAACCCGCTATGTCAATAATCGCAAAAGTCACCAGGATATATCTCAAGGGCACTGAGGTTTGGATCAGTCGATGGTGCAAATGACCTTTATCGGCTTGAAATGGGGATCGTCGAGTCATTAAACGACTTAGTAAAACCATGGCCGCATCTGAAATCGGTATAAGAAAGAAAAGTCCTGAAATTGAAAATCGCGAAAGTGAATCATGAGCTTCAATCGGAACTCCCAAATGCATATACGCCAGAACAAAACTAAAAAAGTAGCTCCCAACATTGCCCATAAAACCTTTTCGTTTAACTACATTGAGAAAGAGAAATGGAATAAGTGAGCCAATTAAAAAGGGTGCATAGGCTACATACACTTCGAGGACCGGATTAGCATGAGCAATGGAAAAATACCCCAGACTTCCTAGCAACAACACCATGCCAGCAAGACCGTCGATGCCGTCGATGAAATTGACAGCATTCATTAAGCCCAAAATAAAGAAAATAGAAAGGAAAGTCGCTGCAGGACCATATTGCTCGCTGATTCCAGTCCTTAGGTTCGGATCAAATAAAACAAGACAAACTACAAAAACAATTTGAACAAACATCTTATCGAGTGCTGGGAGTGGCTGACGATCGTCTAACATACCCATGATAGCAATAACGACGGCAGTACTTAAAAACCAACCACTGATTGGAAAACCAAAAAGCTTTGCAACGGAGAAAAAGCCGATAGAAGCTAAAACAATACTATGTCCGATGATGGGAATTTGATATTCATTGAGCCCCCGAGCCTTGGGCCAATCGATCAAACCTAATCTGGGAGCCCATTTATGATTGAGTAGAAGAAGTGGGTATGAAAGCAATAGAGACCCCAACATCAAAACCAAAAACTGAGTCATTTCGGGGAGAGTGAATTGCATGCCGAGTTTGTTTCAAAGACGGATTGCGTATTCCTTTTTTGGTTTTGTAGGGCTTATACTTTGAGACTTACTATTAGTTTACTGTTTTTTTTGTAATCCGCTCACAAGTTTTATCGATAACAGCTCTTTTTATTAGATTTTGACTAAGGGCAGACTTTTGGCTGCGCTGCAGCCATAAAACAACAGGCTTGTTTTTCATTTGAGAAGATGAAACGGGGCAACAAACACGCTAGAATAGTTAGGACAATATCATGGCATCCCAACCAAAAATTATTCTTGGAATAAGTTACGGGCACGGAGATTCTTCCGCAGCTTTAATCATCGGAGACCGTTTAGTGGCTGCTGCTGAAGAGGAACGGTTTAATCGCATCAAACACTGCGCAAGTTTCCCCGAACGTTCTATTCAATATTGTTTAAATCATGCAGGAATATCGCCTGCTGAGGTTGAAGTTATTGCAGTTGCAAAACAATCTTGGGCCCACTTTCCTAGAAGACTAGCACTTCTTTTAAGACATCCGCTTTTGCTGAGAAGAACCCAACCTAAAACAGCAGATCCTAAGATATCTCTAGTAAAAAAATTAAAAGAGCACGGCTTAGGAAACGCCCAATTGAAAAGGGTTGAACACCATTTAGCTCATCTGAACAGTTGCAGATATCTAGCTCCCACAGATGAAGTTGCCTATCTCTCAATCGATGGATTAGGCGATTTTGTTTCAGCTACAATGGGCAAAGTTACTGACCACAAGATTAAAATTTTAAATCGAGTCTTTTTTCCTCACTCGCTCGGATTTTTTTACACTGCGATTACACAATACTTAGGCTTTCCTCATTACGGAGACGAGTTTAAAGTCATGGGTCTCTCTAGCTACGGAGCTCCAAAATACGTCCGAGAAATGCAAAATCTTATTCGGAAAAAGGAAAAATTTGGTTTCGCACTCAACTTGGAGGCGTTTCCAATTTTAAAAAGACCACTGAACTTTTTTATCGAGAAAGAACAGCCTAAAATTCTTCCGTTCTTCAATCTAAACTACATGACAGGTTTACTGGGCTTTAAACCGCGAAAACCCAACGAACCTATACTTCAATGTCATCGAGATTTGGCAAAATCGGCTCAAGTTTGCTTCGAGGAAGTTGCAAATCATTTACTTTTTCAGCTCTTTGATAAGGTTCCGGTTTCAACTTTAGCTCTTTCTGGAGGTTGTGCTCACAACAGTGTTTGGGTGGGACAAATCACAAAAAACACGCCTTTTAAAAAAGTTTTAGTTGCTCCCGCTTCTCACGACGCAGGAATATCCGTAGGGGCCGCAATTGCGGTTGCGAACCGAACTATTCAGCCAGAGGGCGGACACTGGGGGCTTCTGGGCCCCTCTGCAAAGGCCGACTCTCAAACAACATCGTTTTCAGACCAACTTATCGAGACCAGATTCGATACAGAGTCAGCTCTTATTGAATGGGCCTGTGACGAAATCAACCAAGGCAAAATTCTAGGTCTTTTTCACGGACGAATGGAATTTGGTCCTAGGGCTCTTGGGAATCGAAGCATTATTGCTGATCCTAGACATCCCCAAATGAAAGACAAACTTAATGCCCGAGTTAAACATAGAGAAAGCTTTAGACCTTTTGCAGCTTCCGTGTTGGAAGAGTTTCAACATGAATGGTTTGAGAATCCCTTTTATAGCCCAACGATGGAGGCGGTTTTTCAGGTAAAGCCTGATAAAGCCCATCTCATTCCCGCGGTCGTTCACGCGGACAATTCTTGCCGTATCCAATCAGTGAGTCGAGAGACTCAACCGTTCTACTGGGGTTTGATTGAAGCTTTCAGACAAAAAACCGGTGTACCCATGCTAATCAACACTTCTTTTAATGACTGTGAGCCAGTGGTTTGTTCAGCGGAGGATGC
>DDPO01000097.1:9360-31625 GCA_002342225.1 Bdellovibrionaceae bacterium UBA2466
TCTTGATCAACATGAGCTACGCTTTCAAATTGTGATTTTAATTTATCAATCGCATTTTCAACTACGAAAGATTTTCCAGACCAGTTAAGTAGGCCCTCGTCGTTGTAATCATTCCCTATGGCCACTGTTTCAAGTCTTGAAAACCCCAACTTCTCAGCCAAATATTGACTGGTTAAATCTTTGGCAGCTCTTTTTGAGAAAACTTCAACCCAAATAGATTGGTGATCAAAGGGAGATGTTGCTCGAACGACATTAAGGCTTCTCAAAGAATCTTTGATTACAGAATAAACTCCCTCACTTTGTTCAGGTCGCAACACTCCCAAAAATTGGGTAGCAAGTTTCGGAAGGGTTCCTGACAAACCCATCTTAGAATAAGACCCGTAGTGCTGCTTCCTAAACTCAAAATCTAAATTTTCAAGTCCGGTCGCAAAAAACTGAAAAAAATGATTGTTCGGAATGGGCTCATGAACCATAAAATCGATGAAGTTTTCCTTGAAACACTTAAATGTCTCATCAATAGAACTTTGATTCATGTGGTGACTCACCAAAATTTTTTGAGTTGGCCAATGAATTAAGCCCGCACCCGTTGTAAAAATGACGTAATCAACTGGAAAATCAGAAGAGATCACTTTACGAGCTGAATAAAGATTTCGTCCGGTTGCTATGACTCTAACAATCCCATTTTCAGACAACCGTTTCAAGGCCTCTCGGTTTTTTTGAGAAACGAGACCATCATGCGTAGCGAGGGTCCCATCAAAATCGGTGATGAAAATTTTATTTGCCATTTTGGGGGTGCTTGACCTTCGTATATTCAAGAGATATTCAAGACACGTTGTAATTTACTTCTTTTTCTGGAGTCAAGAAATGCACTATTTATTTATCAATTTAATCGCTCTTACTTTTGTCGCAAACCTAAGCTTCGCCGCGGGAAAGCCCAGCCGAACTGTAGCCTCTTCGACGCTGGAGAGCATCTCAAGTGAACCGCTAACTGACACATACTTACAAACAGGTTTTGTACTGCCCATTCTTCCAAACAATGGTGAAACCGGATTCGGAATTAGTTTTGGTGTTTTAACTCAAACCGACATCTCTCCACGGCTTCTTGTCGGGGGTGATTTTGGATTGCATTTTTGGGGCAAAATCTCAGGAACCAGCAACACTACAGGGCTCCAACTCACCCCAACTGCAATATATAACTTTGCTAGCTCTTCAAAATTGGCCCCTTACTTTGGACTTTCGGCAGGACCATATTTGGAATTCGGAGGTTTAACTGGAACTGAAGCCAATTTTCTGTTGGTTTTTCGGCCCGGCGTAAACTGGAATGTCAGCAAAAAAATGGGAATCAATGGCGAAGCTAAGTTCGGCAGCTACGCTGGAGCTTTAATAGTTATGCCTTTAGTTAATTTAAATATTTACCTCTAGAACCCGCTTTTTCAATAGGCCTCAGCTCCTCCTTCATCTCGAGGGTCAAACACCGCCATTACTTTGCCATCTGACTCGAGTTGAACCGCTTGCGTGATTGCGCTCCAAGGAGCTGTTCGAACTTTCTCTCCGAGAGATTCCAACGATTGCTTGAGACTCTCGGATTGCCCCTTTTCTAGGTCGAGAAAATCGGGCTTCCATTGTTGATGAATTCGCGGAGCAAAAACCGACTTTTTTAAATCTCCCGGAAAAACAAAAAGACTGTTTAGAATAACCTGAAAAACGCTCGTTGTAATTCTGGATCCTCCGGCAGCCCCTACCACTAAAATGGGACGCCCCTCCCGCAGAACAATCGTTGGGGACATACTCGAAGCGGGTCTTTTATTGGGTGCTATTTCATTAGCCTTCTCACCTGTGAGTCCATAAATATTCATAGCTCCGGGTTTGGCGCTAAAATCATCCATTTCATCATTCAAAAAAACTCCAGTGCCAGGAACTATCACACAAGCACCAAAAGAATCGTTGATAGTCAAAGTGCTAGCAACTGCATTTCCTTCAGCATCAATAACACTTAGATGTGTAGTGTGTGTTTTGTCTTCAAAGAATTCAGTCCCTTTGATTTCCGAAGATGGTGTAGCTTTTTCCAGTGAAATTGTCTTACTTAATGCTTCTATGGAACTATCCGAAACAAGTTCGGAATAATCCATCTTAAAAAAATCGGGGTCCCCAACTAGTTTACTACGATTGGCATAGCCCCTTTTTAATATCTCTGAGATCAAATGCAGGTATTGAGGGGTTTGTCGGGTCAATTCTTCAATTGGAAAACGCTCAAGAATTTTTAGTCCTTGAAGGATCAAAACCCCGCCAGCACTAGGGGGAGGAGAACTGACCAATGTAAATTTTTTAAATGAACCCTCTATCGGTTTTCTAAATTTCACTTTGTAATTTCTCAAATCTTTGTCCGATAAAATCCCCTGATGTTCTTTCATATAGCGAATGATCTGCTGCGCTGTTTTACCAGTTTTAAATTCTTGATTGCCATTTTGGGCGATTCGGCGAAGTGTGTTGGCTAAATCTTTCTGGATGAGTATTTGCCCTGATTTTATCGGTTTGCCATCGGGGAAAAAGAGTTTGGAAGCTTCTAAATCTCGCTCTAAACAATCTTTTTTTTCAATGACATGTTTTTCCAACGATGGATAGACTTTAAAGCCCCGAAAAGCCAACTCAACTGCGGGGGCCACGAGTCGCCTCCAAGGTATCTTTCCCCATTTCTTGTGAATCGCGTAGAGGCCAGATACAAAGCCGGGAGTCGCCACACTCAAAGGTCCTATCACGCTTAAATCTGGGACCACCTCTCCTTTTTTATCAAGGTACATATCTCGATGAGCTTTTTCGGGGGCGGTTTCTCTAAAGTCCACAAAGTGTGCCTCTGGCTTTTGACCCGATAAGTAAGCTGTCATGAAACCACCTCCGCCCAACCCAGCAGAATGAGGCCTCTCAACAGCGAGTACAAATGCTGTTGCAATAGCAGCATCCACGATATTTCCACCTGACTTTAAAATATCTAAACCTGCCTTCGATGCATGAGTACCTCCTGAAGCCACAGCAGCTTTCACTCCAACAGCCGAACAACAATCTGGGGTTCTGCCCCATCTATCAAACTCAATGTGTCTCTCGGAGTAATTGGTACCGTCTTGGTCTTCCCGATTTTTAGACTGATTACTCTGGCATCCAGCTAGTAAAAGTGCACAAATAACTAAAAGGGTGAGTTGTTTCATGCTATTAAAGTACTGATAACACATTCAGGTGGCAACCGATGAAAATCTCAATCGCACAAGTCATTTCCCATGCGGACCTCGAGAAAAATCTCAGATCCATGGAACAGTTTATTTCGACTTCCAAACAAGCGGGCGCAGAGATCGTTATTTTCCCTGAAATGGCCTACTTTTCCGGTAAAAAACCGGATTGGAAACCAGTCACAGCTCAATTTAAAGAGATCACGGGACAATTTTGCGAGCTTGCAAAAAAATACTCGGTGGCCCTTATTCCAGGGACTGTTCGTGAACCCAGTCCAAACCCCGACAAATTTTTTAATACTCTACTTTTTATCGATGAAAAGGGTACGGTTTTAACGCAATACCGAAAACTTTTTCTCTACAAGGCCAATCTTACCGACAGGTCATACGATGAAACCGAATACTCCACCGAAGGGTGTGAAATTGTCACGGTTTCTTGGCACGGAATTACGTGGGGTCTTGCTATCTGCTTCGACTTAAGATTCCCTGAGCTTTTTAGATCTTTAAAAAAACGAGGGGCTCAGGTTGTTGTGCTTCCTTCGGCTTTCACCGTGCCGACAGGTCAAGCACATTGGGAAGTGCTCATCAGGGCACGAGCCATTGAAAATCAACTGTTTTTTGTAGCTCCTGGGCTCACCGGCATCTCCGGAGACGGTTCAGCAAAATACGGCCACTCCATTGCAGTTTCACCGTGGGGTAATGTAATTGAAAATCTGGGCGATAGTGAAAATACAAAGTCCATCGAGATAGATCTTTCCGAAATAAGTACCGCTGAAAGCAAAGTTCCTGCCTGGAACTGTCGTCGTGAAGAGCTTTTTAAAATCTCATAGATTTTGACGTCTAATGCCTTTCCGATCCACATAACACCTGATAACTTATAAAGACTTTCTTGTTGAGGAGCTAAACACTATGACCATCATGCTTTGGACACTAGTTTTCGTTGCTGCGATCGGATTTTTTGCCTTCCAAATGAAGGGTCGAATTATCGTCCTTCTCAAAGCCAGACGCGATGATGGAAGAGACTACTCCAGAGCCACATGGGGAAAACGTCTTAAAAACATGATGGTTTATGGAGTATTTCAGAAGAAATTTTTTCGAGGTGAACAACCTGCCGGCATCATGCATGTGATCGTATTCTGGGGATTTACTGTTCTCTCCTTGCAGGTCATTACAATGTTCACTCGGGGTTGGTTTCCTAACTTCGCCCTCCCCTTTCTAAGTATCCATTTCCTAGGGGGTCCTTACGCCCTTTTAAAAGATGTTTTCCAAATCTCGGTGATGGCAGGTGTGCTCTTGGGCCTTTACCGTTGGACTATCTCAAAGCCCAAACGACTTTTTGGTATTCTCCCTGCTGAGGAAAAACTTCACAAACAAAGTCACTTTGAAGCTAAACTCATTCTCACATTTATTTTTACGATCATGCTATCTGGGTTTTTATACGATGCTGGAAGGTTGGTAGTACACCAAACCGATATGGATGTGATTGCCGAAGCCAAATGGCAACCCATTACTGCATTGATAGCCGGACTTCTTCCAAACAATATTGAACAAGCCGATCGAGTGGCCCAACTCGCGTGGTGGGTACACAACCTAATTATTTTGGCTTTTTTAAACCTTCTTCCCCGTTCCAAGCATTTCCATATTATCACAGCTATGGCTAACGTATTTTTGGGACGAATCGAACCCAAAGGGAGACTCCACAAAAAAGATTATACTGCGGATGGAGCGATTTTTGGTCGTTCTCAGATTAACCAGTTTTCTTGGAAGCAAGTTTTAGACATGTACAGTTGCACCGAGTGTGGTCGTTGCTCTGCTGTTTGTCCTGCGGCTGCTACCGGAAAGGCACTAGCGCCTCGGCAGTTTCTTTTAAATCTAAGAGACTCCCTTTATGAAAACCAAAATAACATTATTGCTGGAAAAACAGAGTTTGATACGGTTGTAGGAGATGGCAAAGCAGTTATCGATGAAGTTGTTTGGTCGTGTGTCACTTGTCGTGCTTGTGAAGAGGCTTGCCCAGTTAATATTGAGTACGTCGATAAAATCGTTGATATTAGGCAACATCTTACTCAAGAAGCTTCCCGATTTCCAAGTGAACTCAATCGAACATTCCAAGGTCTTGAAAGAAACTCAAACCCTTGGGGTATTAGCTCAGCTGAGAGATTTGCATGGGCCGACGGGCTCAACGTGCCGACTATGGCAGAAAACTCCAAAGCTGAATATCTTTACTACGTAGGTTGTGGCGGATGTTTTGACAATAATCATAAAAAATCGGCTCAAGCACTCACAAAAATTCTCAACGAATCCAAAGTTAGTTACGCTGTCTTAGGTAGCGAAGAAACTTGTAATGGAGAGACAGCTCGTAGACTCGGTAATGAATATCTTTTTCAATCAATGGCTGAAACTTTGACCCAAAAAATTAACAGCTATGGAGCAAAAAAAATTATCACTAATTGCCCTCACTGTTTTAACACGCTCAAAAACGATTACCCAGAAATGGGCGGAAATTGGGAAGTTCATAATGCTTCCGATTTTGTGAATAATCTGGTTTCGGACGGTAAGCTCAAAGTTAAAAACGATATGAATAAGCGAGTTGTCTATCACGACTCTTGTTACAATGCTCGATATAATGATGTCGTAGAACAACCTCGTGATCTCATCCAAAAAGTAACGGGTCAAAATGCCATTGAGATGACCATGAACAAAAAAGAGGCAACCTGCTGCGGAGCCGGCGGTGGAATGATGTGGATGGAGGAGAAAAAAGAGCAGCGAGTTAATATGATGAGAACTGACCAAGCGCTGGAACAAAAGCCAGATGTAATCGGAGTATCTTGTCCTTTCTGTCGAGTCATGATGAGCAGTGGGGTCAATGAAAAAGGTCTGGGGGAACAAGTCCAAGTGATGGATGTGATGGAAATGGTGGCTCAGAACATGGAAGTTACTCCAAAAGCGTAAATGATGACCAATCAAAGTAGTTCAGTCGTCACGATCGATTGTCATTACCTCAAGCCCAAATTTGCTGCTGCTTTCTTACTCATTCATAAAGGCAGGGCTACTTTCATCGAGAACAATACCACCCACGCGGTTCCTCACCTTTTGAACGCCCTTGAAAAATATGAAATACAACCCGAGAAGGTCGATTATTTAATCGTCACCCATGCACACTTGGACCACGCAGGAGGAACTTCGGCTTTATTGGATCAATTCAAAAATGCCAAAGTCGTCGCACATCCCAAAGCAGCGAAAACGCTATGTAGTCCAGAGAGACTAATTCAAAGTGCAAAAAAGGTTTACGGTTCGGGCCCCTTCGAAAAGCTTTATGGTGAAATAAAGCCGCTTCCTGAAACGAGAGTTCTGCGAGTGAATGACGGGGAGTCTTTAACCTGGGGTGAGCGAAAATTTAGTTTCATCTACACTCTGGGTCACGCAAGTCATCATATCTGTGTACATGACTCAGCCACAGAGGGGGTTTTCACTGGAGATGCATTTGGACTTTACTATCCTGAAATTCAAGGCAAAGATCTTTTTATTCTACCGTCGACAAGCCCCATCGATTACGACCCTATTGAGGCCAAAAAGAGTGTAGAGGCCATTTTAAACCTTCATCCGAAAACACTTTTTTTGACCCACTTCGGGGAAGTGTCTAGGGTTCAAGAAGCCAAGAATGAGCTACTAAAAAACTTAGATATCCACGAAGCTTTATACCATTGGGCAAAGGCGAATCTTCAATTGGGCGATGAGTTAAGTAAAGTTGTCGAAAATAGACTAAAAAATACTTACTCCAATCGGGCTCAATTCCTAAAACTTGATCTTGAGCTTAACGCCCAAGGGATTGCGTTTGCAGCGAGAAAACCCGTATCTCAAGGGCTTTGATGCGCCTTTACTAATATAGGGGGTTGAAGGTAAACTGCGCTCATGAAATCACATGAAATTCGCGATCGATTTTTGAAGTATTTCGAGTCTCAGGGCCATCATAAAGTTAAGAGTTCAAGTCTCATCCCCGCTGCCGATCCTACATTGCTTTTTACCAATGCCGGAATGGTTCAATTCAAAGATTGCTTCCTAGGACATAACGACCTCGGATACCATCGGGCTACAACGGCTCAAAAATGTGTTCGCGCTGGCGGAAAACACAACGATCTTGAAAACGTGGGTTTCACTCCTCGTCACCACACCTTTTTCGAAATGCTGGGTAATTTCTCTTTTGGTGATTATTTCAAAAAAGATGCTATTCACTACGCTTGGGATTTATTAACAAACCAATTTAAAATTCCCGCAGAACGTTTGCGAGTTACAGTTTTTGAAACGGATGACGAAGCTTTTGAGATTTGGAAAGATCAAGGGGTCAGACCTGACTGGATAGTTAGACTTGGCGAAAAAGATAATTTTTGGGCTATGGGGGACACCGGTCCTTGTGGTCCCTGTACAGAAATTCACTACGACTGGGGCCCCGAATATGGGTGTGGCAAACCCAACTGCCAGCCCGGTTGCCCTTGTGACACTCGGTTTTTAGAGATCTGGAACTTGGTCTTTATGCAGTACAACCGTGATGCTACGGGCAAACTCTCCCCTCTTCCGAAACCCAGTGTTGACACGGGTGCAGGACTTGAAAGATTAAGTTGCGTTCTCCAAGGGGTTTACAGTAATTATCAAACGGATCTTTTCACACCGATTATCAATGCTATTTCCATAAAAGTAGCCGTTCCCGTTGGACGAGACAAAAATCTCGATATCTCGATGAGAGTTATCGCAGACCATTTACGCTCAAGCACCTTTTTAATTGCCGATGGAGTCACGCCCTCCAACGAGGGCAGAGGGTATGTTCTAAGAAGAATTTTACGAAGAGCAATTCGCCACGGGAAAAAGCTCGGAATGGAACAACCCTTCATTTTTGAACTCGTCGGAAGTGTTATAGAGACCCTAGGAAATGTTTATCCCGAAATTGTTAAAAACCGAAATCTGATTGAAACTCTCATTCGAGAGGAAGAAACCAAGTTCCACGAGACGATCCATCGTGGAATGGGTGTCATTGAGGAGGCTATTGCCAGAGCTACTAAGGAAAAAAGCAAAGCTCTTTCCGGAGATGTCTCTTTCAAACTCTATGATACTTTCGGATTTCCCATCGACTTGATCGAAGTTATCGCAAAAGAACACAACCTTTCTGTGGATTTGGTTGCTTTCGAAGAGCTCATGAATAAACAACGCGAGCAAAGTGCTGCGCATGCCGGAAGCCATAATAAAGTCTTAGAGGCAATCTCTCACCATTTAGAAAAACGACAGTTTTCCACTCAATTTGTGGGTTATGATCATCTCCATGCAAGTGGAAAGCTCATCGAAATGTTCGATTCCCATGGAAAAGGTGTCCACACTCTTGAGCTAAATCAAGAGGGGTACGCTCTTTTTGATGTTACCCCTTTCTATGCGGAAAGTGGCGGGCAAGTAGGAGATCAGGGCAAGATTCATGGGAAGTCTGGTGACGCTTTGGTTGAAAACACTTTCAAAGTTGGAAAATTAATTGTTCATAAAATCAAGATCTCAAAAGGCAATCTAGAGAACCAAAAGCCTTACACTCTTGATGTTAATCCCGTTAATCGTAGACTTACAGCTATCAATCACACTGCGACTCATATGCTTCATGCAGCTCTTAGAAAAACCCTAGGGGAACGGATCAAACAAGCGGGATCTTTAGTAGACTCTGGACGGCTGAGATTTGATTTCACATACCCTAAAGGTCTAACCCACGAGGAGATCTCCATGATTGAGGGGCTCGTGAATAGCGAAATTGAAAAACATCTTCCAGTGAATATCAAAGAGATGGGCTATGACGATGCCATCAAGACGGGCGCACTCGCTTTTTTTGATGAAAAATATGGCGACAAAGTCCGAGTCGTGAAAGTTGGAAATGATAAAAATGACTTCAGTGTTGAATTGTGTGGTGGAACACACCTTCAAAATAGTGGTGATATTGGAATATTAAAAATTTTATCGGAATCTTCAGTGGCTAGCGGAGTTCGAAGGATCGAAGCCATTACTTCGACTACGGCGCTACATTTTCTTTCTGATCGAAGTAACGCACTAAATAGAATCGAGTCACTTCTGGGTGCAAAATCGCAGGTCGCTGAGAAAATTGAGGGTTTAGTAAGCCAATTAAAACAACTTCAAAAGGAAAATGAACAACTGAAGATTAAAGTTGCACAATCAAATATCAAGAGTGCAAAAGTCGAAACAAAAACCGAAAAAATTCATGATATACAATTGGTTCTCGAGCAAATCCCCTCGGGAGATGCCAAAGTCTTAAGAGCACTCGTTGATCAGTTCCGAGACAGTTTAAAAGAGAAAACAATTGTGGTTTTGGCAAGCCAGTCTGAGGGAAAGGTTTCCCTTTGCGTCGGGGTTACTAAGGATCTTGTAGGTCGTTACGATGCTGGCAAAATTGTAAAAGAGATCGCTCCTGAAGTTGGAGGTTCCGGAGGAGGTAGAGCTGACTTTGCTCAAGCTGGTGGTACAAAACCTGAAGGAATAAAAGCTGCATTTTCTAAGTTCAGGAATTGGCTCGAAGCCAACCCGTAATAGGCGAAACCATGGATACTCTAGACAAATATCTAGTCAAAGAGATGATTGTCTATTTCATTTTGGTTCTCTTAGGTTTGTCGGTTCTTTTTCTTGCTGTAGATTTTGTTTCCAAAGTCTGGTCCATTTCGCTGCCAGTGAACAAAGTCCTCACTCTCTATTTGTATAAAGTTCCAGAAGCGCTAAGACAATTCGTTCCCGTAGCTTCACTGATGGCAACACTTCTAGTGGTCTCTACTATGTCAAAGCAAAACGAAGTGATCGCTCTCTATGCGAGTGGGATTAGTACTTTTCGGATGGCCTGCACTTTCATATCAGTAGTAGCAGCTATCAGTGCTATTTCATTTGTGGTTTTTGATCCCTTAGTACCAACTCTTGAGAAAAAACGCCAACTGCTAGAAAAAGGTATTGAATCTACCGAGTCCAACATTTTGGATTTCAATCGAGATCGGTTTTGGTATCGCAGTGGCAGTGTGATCTACAATGTCGGTCATTTTGATCAGAAAAAGGGAGTTCTCGAAGATATTAATCTTTTTATGCTCACTCCGTCAGGGGGAATTTCCCAGCGTGTCCGAGCTAAAAAAGCCACTTTCGCTGATAACGATTGGACAGCTGAAGACGGCTTTAAGACAACTTACCCCGAAACCCACTTTCCCACGGTTGAGACTTTCACGTCTGAAAGAGGGTTAATTCCGGAAAAACCTACAGATTACAAAACCTTAGAGGTTCAGCCAGAAACTATGAGGTTAAGAGAGCTCAGGAGATTTATCTCTCGGAATAAGTCCTACGGCTTAGATACCACGAGACAGCAAGTGAGTTACCATGAGAGGATCTCAATGGTCTTTACTCCTATTATATTTGTTCTACTCGGTATTGTTTTCGCTCTTAAACCTTTAAAAACCCAGTCGGTTGCAAAAGGTGTAGGCTTTTGCTTTCTTGTGGTATTTATTTATTTGATCATCTTTCGTCTGATGGTCAGCGTAGGAAAGGGAGGGTATTTGCCTCCTATAATTGCAGGCTGGACCCCCAACTTTATTTTTCTGGGCCTAGCTTCAATCATGATTTGGAAGAGAAAATAGAATATGTTGCTGGAAATTCTCACGTACCCTAATCCCGAACTTTTGAAAGTTTCTGCACCTGTTACTTCTTTTGATCAAAACCTTCACACGCTGCTCGATAACATGTCAGAAACCATGTACGAGGCCAATGGAATCGGACTTGCTGCACCTCAAGTGGGCCAGAAAATTCGCGCTTTTATTGTTGATATAGCTACTGAAGAAGATGATGAGAAGCGATTGTATGAGTTTGTTAATCCAGTCATCTCTGAGGGCTCTGGCAGCATTACTTTCGAAGAAGGTTGCCTTAGTGTCCCCGGGTTTTCAGAAGAGGTAAAAAGAAAAGAACATATTCGTGTTGATTTTTTTGACCGATTTGGCAAGCCTCAAATACTTGAAGCTAGCGGACTTTTAGCAGTTGCAATTCAACATGAAAACGACCACTTAGATGGCGTTTTATTCGTCGATAGATTGTCACCTATCCGAAAAAGAATGGCCAAAAAGAAGCTTTCGAAAGCGGTTACTCTTTAAATGCTCAAGATAATTTACATGGGAACCCCGAAACTTGCGGCTACAATTCTTGAGAAACTATGTACTGATCTTTATCCGCCTGTAGCTGTAGTCACGCAAGTAGCAAAAGCCACTGGCCGAGGGCATAAACTAGTACCAACTCCTGTGGAAGATCTCGGCAGAAGGTTGGGACTCAATGTTTTGGCCTCACTCGATGTCAACGCGAATCCCACCTTGGATGTCATTAAAACTTTTCAACCAGATATCATTCTAGTTGCTGCTTTTGGACAGATCTTAAAAGAGGAAATTCTCAAACTTCCAAGGCTGGGTTGTTTCAATGTCCATGGTTCTCTGCTGCCTAAATATCGCGGTGCTGCTCCCATTCAAAGAGCCATTTGGAATGGGGAAACCAAAACTGGAGTGACTATTCAGAGAATTGTTAGAAAACTCGATGCAGGTGATATTGTCCTGACAAAGGAAACTGCTATAGAGCCCAATGAGACATCAGGTCAATTGATGGATCGGCTCGCGCACTTGGGCGGGGAGGCCCTTGTTGAAGCCGTAAAGCTTATTGAGACGGGAAAAGCGACTTTCACATCTCAAGAGGAATCTCAAGTTACTTACGCTAAAAAAATAGAAAAAGAAGAAGCTATTCTTGATTTTAATCTCAGTGCAAATCAACTTCTCAATCAAATTCGAGCTTTGCAGCCTTGGCCGGTCGCTGAAACTAAACTGGGCAATACTCGAATAAAGATTTTTGGGTCTAAAGTCGCCCATTTAACCCATCCCGGAGCCCCCGGAGACATTGTGACAGATCATAAATCTTTCCTGACCATCCATTGTGGTCAAGGAACGGCCCTTTCCTTGACAGAGATCCAGCCCGATAATAGAAAAAGACTTAAAATTCATGAATTTCTTCATGCCTTTCGAGGAAATTTTCCTTTTGAAAAGATAGGAACTTAATAACTCCATGGCTGCAAAAAAAACAAAATTCCTGATAGCACCTTCTATGCTGGCTTCAGACCTCACAGCTCTAGGGGACGAGGTAAAGAATTTAGAACAGGCTGGGCTAGAAGTTCTCCATTTTGACATTATGGACGGGCAATTTGTACCCAATATCACTTTTGGATTTCCAGTTTTAGAAAGTTTGCGAAAGAAGACGAAACTTATTTTTGACGCCCATCTCATGATTGCAGATGCCGATCGATATATCGAAGAATTTAAAAATGCAGGGTGCAATTGGCTTTCTGTGCACATCGAAGCGTGCCCACACATTCATCGAACATTACAACATATAAAAAAACTTGGAATGCAAGCTGGAGTCGCTATTAACCCAGGAACTCCTCTGGATTCCTTGAATGGCATTCTTGATTTTGCCGATTTTATCTTGGTGATGAGTGTTAATCCCGGCTTCGGAGGTCAATCTTTTATCGGAAATTCCTTTGAACGAGTTGCCGAACTAAAAAAAAGAATCGGCAACCGAAATGTAAAAATACAAATTGATGGCGGCATCAAAAAAGACAACATTCGAGAAGCCGTTCATAGTGGTTGCGATATTTTAGTGATGGGTACCGGGTTTTTTAGTTTTAAAAATTACAGTGAAGCGCTGACTCAACTCTCAAACGAGGCCATGCGGTAGTAAAGAGGTCGTGACATGCTTTTAGACGGGAATTCCTTAACACTTGAAACTTTTAAAGCGATAGTTCTGAACAAACAAAAAGTTTCGCTTTGTCCAAAAGCACGAGAAAAAATAGTAAAATCGCGCGCTGTTGTTGAAAAAGCTGCTCAACAGGATGAAAAAGTTTACAGTATCAACACCGGCTTTGGAGTTCTCAGTAAAGTTAAAATCGATAAAGATCAGTTGGAGCAGCTCCAAGTTAATCTCATTAGAAGCCACTGTGCCGGGGTTGGTGAAATTCACACTGAAATTGAATCAAGAGCAATCCTCCTTCTAAGAACCAATGTCCTCGCCAAAGGATTCAGTGGGGTACGACCTGAGTTAGTAGAAATTGGCATCGAAATGCTAAATCGAGGAGTTCATCCAGTAATTCCATCGAAGGGATCGGTTGGAGCTAGCGGCGATCTAGCCCCCCTTGCCCACTTAGCATCAGTGATTATTGGAGAAGGGGAAGCTTACTACCAATCTAAGCGCATGAAAGGCAACGAAGCCCTTCAACTTGCGGGACTTAAACCCATTAAGCTCGCAGCCAAAGAGGGTTTATCCCTCATTAATGGAACGCAACAGATGACAGCACTAGGGGCTTTGTCTCTGCTTAAGGCTGAAGAGACTATGGATCTTGCAGATCTTATTTGTTCAGCGAGTCTTGATGGGGTCTTAGGTACTCCCAGAGCATTTATGGATTGGGTACAACAAACGAGGCCTTTTCCTGGTCAAATCAAAACCGCGAAACTTCTCAGTCATTTTATGGAAGGTAGTGAGATCTATAAAAGTCATGAAAATTGTGATCGAGTTCAAGACCCTTACTCGTTTCGATGTGCTCCCCAAGTCCATGGGGGAGTTCGAGAGTTGTTGTCCTTTGTGAGGCATATGTTAAGCATCGAAATCAATGCAGCTACCGACAACCCACTAGTGAACGGAGATACCCAAGAACTGGTTTCTAACGGAAATTTTCATGGGCAACCCGTCGCTTTTGCTCTCGATATTTTAGGAATGGCTGTATGTGAATTAGCGAGTCTCTCCGAGAGGAGAATGGCCAAACTCATCGACCCTTCTTTCAGCGGACTTCCCACTTTTCTGGTAAAAAAGGAGGGGCTCAATTCAGGATTTATGATGGCGCAAGTTACGTCAGCAGCTCTAGTTTCAGAAAATAAACTCTTAAGTCACCCTGGCTCTACGGATTCTATTCCTACAAATAACGAAAAAGAGGATCATGTGAGCATGGGACCTCTGTGCGCTCGAAAAGCCAAAACTATTTTGGAAAACAGTCAAACCTGTTTAGCCATAGAAGCTCTTGCAGCCGCTCAAGCATTGGAGTTCCGATTACCACTCAAACCAGGCAAAGGGCCTCATTTCTTGTACCGATTTGTGAGAGATCGAGTACCTGCGTTAGATTTTGATCGCAATCTTCACGGCGATATTGAGATTATTTTATCTACTTTAAAAACGGGTGAAATGTACAATGCAATGACTAAGGAATTTTCATTATGAAAATTTCACACGAAAACATCAGAGCTTTTCGAGGAACAGAACTTCACTGCAAAGGCTGGGTGCAAGAGGCGGCTTTAAGAATGCTGATGAATAATCTGGATCCAGATGTAGCGGAGCGCCCCGAAGATCTTGTTGTTTATGGAGGTTCTGGAAAAGCTGCTCGAAATTGGCCTGCATTTGATGCGATTGTCAAAGCTCTCACCGAACTCAACAATGACGAAACTCTGCTCATACAATCGGGCAAACCCGTCGGTATTATTCGTTCTCATGAGAATGCCCCTCGAGTTTTGCTAGCCAACTCCCTATTAGTTCCCCAATGGGCCAATTGGGAATACTTTAGAGATCTAGAAAAAAAAGGGCTTATGATGTTCGGTCAAATGACCGCCGGCTCTTGGATCTACATTGGCACCCAAGGAATCGTTCAAGGAACTTATGAAACTTTTGCCGAAGCTGCCCGAAAACACTACGCCGGAGACCTCTCTGGCAAATGGGTTCTAACTGCAGGGCTGGGTGGCATGGGTGGTGCTCAACCTTTAGCTGCCACCATGAATGGGGCCTGTTTTTTGGGCATCGAAATAGACGCAACAAGAATCAAACGCCGAATTGAAACTGGATATTTAGATGAAATCGAAACCGATTTGGAAAGGGCTCTCGAAAAGATCAAGAAGTATACTTCCGAGAAAAAGGCTATTTCTATCGGTCTTTTAGGCAATGCTGCAGAGCTAATACCTAAAATTGCAAATCAACCATTCTTACCCCACTTGGTTACAGACCAAACTTCAGCACACGACCCGCTTTTAGGTTATGTGCCAGTCGGATTAAGCTTGGAGGAAGCTGCGGCACTTAGACAAAAAGATTCTAAAGAATACATGAGACGATCGAGACAATCGATCGCTTCACATGTTAAAGGTTTGTTGCAGTTTCTTGAAAAAGGAATTCCTACGTTCGATTATGGAAATAATATTCGAGCCATTGCGAAAACCGAAGGGATCGAAGATGCTTTTAAGATCCCAGGATTTGTTCCGGAATATATTCGGCCTCTTTTTTGCGAAGGAAAGGGCCCCTTCAGGTGGGTTGCGTTGAGTGGAGACCCCGAAGATATCTACACAACCGACCGAGCTATATTAGAACTTTTTCCGGAAAACAAATCCCTAGCTCGTTGGCTAAAACTAGCCAAAGAGAGGATCCACTTCCAGGGGCTTCCCGCCCGAATCTGTTGGCTAGGTTATGGCGAAAGAGAAAAAGCTGGGCTTTTATTTAATAAGCTTGTTAGAGAAAAGAAGATTAAAGCACCGATTGTGATCGGACGAGATCACTTGGATTGTGGAAGTGTTGCTAGCCCCAATAGAGAAACTGAAGCCATGAAAGATGGAAGCGATGCTGTTGCTGATTGGCCAGTACTCAATGCCCTTATCAATGCGACCAATGGAGCTAGTTGGATATCACTACACCACGGAGGCGGAGTTGGAATCGGTTATTCAATACACTCCGGTATGGTGATTGTTGCCGATGGCTCTAAAGAAGCAGACTATCGAATCTCCAGAGTCTTAAATTCCGATCCTGCCATGGGAGTTTTTCGACATGTTGATGCAGGTTACGATATCGCAGACAAAGTTGCTGAAAAAACTCAATTGAAAATACCGATGAGGAACAAGTGAACTTAGAAAGTTTCGTGCTTTATGACCGAGTTCACCAGTGTGTCACACTCTCGGGAGTCGCCAGCAAAAAGGGAAGAGGCATAACGACTGAGGATTTGGGCGTGATCGAAAACGCTGCAATGGTCGTTGACTCCAATACTGCTCGTATTGTTTGGATTGGAAAATCTGATCAAATCCCGCAACAATACCAGCAAATTCCAAATCGTTTTGACTGTGATGGCGAAGTTTGGATACCAGAACTTATCGAATGTCATACCCACCTCATTTTTGCAGGCGATAGAAGTCATGATTTTGCAATGAGAGCATCCGGAAAAACCTACTCTGAAATCGCAGCACAAGGCGGGGGCATTCTCACCACATTATCGCACACTCGAGAGGCAAGTTTTGAAGAACTTCTTGAGAACGCAAAGCTAGAGATAGATCGTTTTCAAAAGTGGGGAGTTGGAACTTTAGAGATTAAATCGGGCTACGGCCTCTCACTTGAAAGTGAACTCAAAATATTAAAGTGCATACAAGTCCTTCAAACCCAAGTGCCCGTTCAACTTATTCCGACTTTTATGCCTGCCCACGCGGTTCCTCCGGAGTACAAAAATCGATCGGATGACTATGTAAGCTTAATCTGCTCGGAATGGATTCCCGAAGTCGCTCAAGCCAAACTTGCGCAATATTTTGATGTATTTATCGAAGATGGATTTTTCTCAGTTTCCCAAGCGGAAAAATTATGTTTGGTTGCTCAAGACCATGATCTGCAAATTAAAATCCACGCCGACCAATTTAAAAGTCTCGGGGGAACTTCTCTAGCGGTCCGACTCAATGCTCAAAGTGTTGATCATCTCGACCAAATATCCCCACAAGACATTGAGGCATTAAGTAAGTCTAATACCGTAGCAGTTCTTTGCCCCGGAGCCTCGCTGTTTACTGGTACGCCCTATGCGCCAGCAAGAAAACTCATCGACTCTGGCGCAAGAGTCGCTTTGACCACCGATTTTAATCCCGGCACCTGCCCAAGTCGTAACTTACCGCTCATGACAACCCTCGCCTGTGCACAGATGAAAATGACCATTCCGGAGGCGATAGCTGGAATAACCTACAATGCTGCAGCAGCTCTGGGTTTGGAAAATGAAATCGGTTCTCTTGAAGTGGGAAAGCAATTTAGAGTGTGCCAACTCAAAGCCGATTCTTATGAGTCTCTTCCCTATTGTTTTGGGGAACTCGACTAATACAACCCGTCAAAAGCAATTGTTGTTATAATAGTTTTATGCAAAACGGCGCACCCTTAGTGTCGATCATTATCCCATGTTATAAAGCTGAAAAAGAACTGCCTTCAGCACTCGATTCGATTGCCCGTCAAACCCACACAAATTGGGAAGTTTTAGTAGTCAATGACTGTTGGCAAGACAGCACCGAGGACATCGTAAACCAATTCCAAAAAAGCTATCCAAACAACCCATTTAAATTTTTTCGACACAGCAAAAATGAAGGACTTGGAGCCACACGAAATACTGGGATTAAAGCTGCAGCAGGAGATTTTGTAGCTTTCCTAGACCACGATGATCGATGGGATCCTAAACACCTAGAACACGCCCTAACAACCATGTCCCGAGCGAAAGCTGACATTTATTACTCTCCAGTTCTTGTATTCAACGCCGATGGGACTGGAAACGATTGGATCTGGGGGCCCACTCAAGAGGATCTTGATCAATTTCCCCAATCTATTTTTAATAGAAACTTTATTCAACCATCCTCTGCTGTTTTCAGTAGAGAGTTCATTACACGGCTTGGACCCATGGATACCGCTCCCGCTGTCCACTTTTGTGAAGATCACGATTATTGGATTCGGGCTGTAAATCTGGGGGCCAAGTTTGTTACCACCAGTGAAGTTACTGCACATTACAGATACGCAAATCCAGATGCAGCAACCTCAAAAATACCCTTGATGATCGAGCATGATATTTCAGTGCAAAAAAAACACTTAGGAAGCACAGTCTTTTTTACCGCTACAAAACATCGCGCTATTGCAGGAAACTATCGCAGACTCGCCAATTTTTTTTGGAAATCCCATCATGTAAAAAGTCTCTGGTTTTTAACGCAATCGATTTATTGGTGCCCACGGGACCTAGGCACTCTAAGACAATTCATTAAGGGCATCTTTTATTGGCCTTTCCTGTCACGGAAATTAAATCGAGCTTAGTTCAGTGACGGTAACTCGTAGATCCTCCAGTGAGGATTTTCATAAGCAACCTTGAAACTGCGTCGAGGAACCTCAGCTCTCTCAATGAGGTGGGTTCCCTTGAATTCTTTTGAAAAAGTTAGAAATCCCTGATCGGGTAATTTGCTGTAATCTTTCACCCCATATATTCCGTACAAGTGCTGCAACTTCTGCTCCGCCTCTTTTGCTTCCCGATACCTAAAATAGGCCAAAATTTGATTTTTACGATAACCCACCACTTGAACCTGACGGTCGGATACCCCCCTCCAAGATCCTGACTCAAATAAAAAAACGCTTTCTTTAGGAGTAGACTGATTAGCCCATCGCTGCATTTCCCAATTTGTTTTTAGCTCCCCCCGAAAAGCTTCTCGTCCATCCAAATAACTTTGGAAACACATAAACAAAACTGCAAATAATCCAAAAACACAATTCCAATGCTGCTTTTTCCTGCGCAAATAAAATGAAACAGTAGAGAGAATTAAACTTGCAGAAAGAACCATCATAATTTTATTAAGGGTCAGAGAAAATCCCGGAGACAAGATCAGACGCAAAGCTGCGCTAGTGTCAGTTCCAAAAATTTCTCTTAAGGGTCTGCCAGCAAATAAATACAGCAGCCACCAAAACAAGACAAATAGCGGTGGCAACTGGGCAAGAATAGCCCCCCCTTTTTTCCAATTCACCTCGCCAAGAAATAGAATGAATATTAGCCCCCAAAAAAATCCACTTTTTGAAATAAGCAAAAATAGTATTATTGAGGTTGCAGTCCAATTTTCTGCGAAGCTGTTGCGACCCACTTTCTTAATCAAATAGATAAATGCGATGGGCGCCAATAAAACTGAATTGATCACACTCACCCTGAAGGGACAAAAGATAATCAGAGGAAGAATTTTAAATTTGGCTCCGAACACATGAAAAGCCCCCAGAACAACTAAGGCTGTTAGGTTGGCCCACCAGAACGCTTTGAGTTTTGAAGGCTGCTTCGAAAACGGCTTGCATTGAAGCGCCGAAATAGCGAATGCCGAAAGCATGCTGGGAAAGCCCCACGGCCAGAAAGTGGTACTATTCCAAGGAACCAAATGGGGGTTTAAGAGAGCCGAAGGTAGCAATTCTTGGTCGGTTAATGGATTTTTAAAATGAGGTACAAGTACCAAGGGTACAGCCAATGAGGTAATTAACGGTATTACTAACGGCCAAAGAGTTTTTAAATTCAATTGTTTTTTTTGGTAAAAACCCAGAAACAACAGGATTAAAAAAATAAATTGTATGGTTTGACTAGGATGAATAAGTCCCGCTACGGCTAGACACAAACATGATTCCAGCATTTTATATCTAAATACGAAACAAGCCGCCAAGACAATGAAAGGCATCACCAAATGTCCCGGATATGGTGAATGCATCATGCTAGGATAATAGGCCAAATTCAGTTGCCACGGATACATCGAGAAACTCAAGAATGCCACGATCATTGCCTGCCATTTGCTCTCTAATTGCAAACGAGCAAACAAATAGAATGCAATCCCAATCCCGACATTCTGAATAAAAACATAGAGCCAGCTAAGTATATAGGGGCCAGACTCATGAATCTTTGTTGAAAGGATCGCAAGCAGATTAGGTAGACTTGCTCTACCAAAAGCTTTTGAGCCAATAAAATTACTATCATGGACCCAGTTTTCTGGATGAGTAAAATACCTCGCCCAAACAACAGGGTGGTCATCGCCATTGCTATTGGCCAGACGGGACTCGAAAGAACCTACTAAGAGGAATGTGCTCATTACGAAAGTTAACACCAACAATATAAATTCTATTTTACGGCTAAAAGTCATCGACTTGTGTTATTCCGCTGAGAAATCATCCTCGATTTAAACGTGGCTGTGTATTCTTCGTTTGTTAAAATATCTTTTTAATAAACGTAAATAATTTCGTAAGCCTAATGAAAAAATAGGATCTCCAAACTTGTACTTTGTGAATCTCCTCACGAGCCTTGCAAAATTGGATCTTGAGATACGTAGAACAAGTGGGGACAACAGCTCAAGATGGTCCTTCCACCAGACACTCTCCCAGAGGTGTAAGCAGTAGGCCTTTGAAAAGTCTTCGACGGCATTTCCAAAAAGGACTAACGGACGATCATAGTTGGGATAAAAAAAAGATTTTTGTTCCTCGATATGCAATAAATCGGGATGTTTTTGAGCGAGTTGAGCTGGGAGAACAACTGAGTGCTCTTCCCAAAATTGATCTTTTCCTTGAGATCTAAACCATTGATATTCCGAATGCCATATTTTCAAAAATCTTGCTTGAGGAGCAGCTAACATTACTGCATTACACAGTCCCCTGTCTGGTTGAATTCCCATGACAAATTCATGTTTGCGCAATGGTTCAAAGCTTTTTAAACAAACCACATCCGAGTCTAAATAAATTCCACCGTGCTCAATAAGAGCGTTTAGTCGAACGACATCAGCTTGATGTGCATAATGCAACAAAGGCCTACCGAAAATTTCTTTCGGAGCTTCAATTTTATTCAAAGTAAGAAAAGGTTTGGCTCGCTTCCACCACTTTCCAGAGGGTTCAAACTGATAATGGAAAAATATTTTGTCAGGTTTGTTTGTTTTTGCCGCAGAGACTATCGAAAGATAGTGTAAGTAGGAAAAAGGGCGGCCACCAAAATCTGGCTGCATTCCGAAGCAGTAATGTATGATGTTGGGTACCATTTGCGCTCAGTTTCTTGAAAATTGTAGCACAAACCGCTAAGGCTCACCGTAAATGTAGCTCCGCTAAGTTACATTTTTTAGCAACCGGAATTACTCTTTGCGTTATCACTTCCGAAAGGATCAGACAAATTTTAGATCCATTGACATATTTAGTGCTGGAGCAGAGTGAGTTATCATTCCCACACTAATATAGTCCACTCCGCAACCAGCGATACTTCCAACTTTTTCCAATGTCATTCCCCCAGAGACCTCTATAAGACAAGAAGCACTTTCTGGGTTCGTTTTAATTTTTTTAACTGCCAGTGAAACATCTGATTCGGAAAAATTATCTAACATAATGACATCGGGTGGATTCTGAATAACTTTTTCGAGCGTTTCGAAATCTTGTATTTCGATTTCAACCCTGTGTAAAGGAGACCGCTCCTGCTTTGCGCGTTCGATTAGAGAAACAGGCTCTGCGAAGGCTTGATGATTTTCTTTGATGAGAATTCCATCACTCAAACTCCGACGATGAATTCTTCCACCACCGGCCACAACTGCTTGCAACTGGAGACCCCTGAGTCCCGGCACGGTTTTTCTGGTCGCTAATATTTGGGTGTGATGCGGCTTTACTGCCTCAACAAATTGACGAGTCAAAGTCGCAACTCCACTTAGATGACTGAGATAGTTTATAAGTGTTCTCTCTGTCGTTAGGCAAAGCTCTGAGGTAGCACTAATTTTAAGAATTTCCTGCCCTGGACTGAGTCTGTCTCCCTCTCGAACTTTGCTCTCAATCTTCGCTAATCCGTCTAAAAGACCAGAGAACGCAGCGATAACCTGCTCACCAGAAAACACTCCATTTTCTTTCGAAAGTAAAATAGCCCGGCATGGCTTGTTTTTTTTATCTCCAAGCAGACGAACTGTAACATCATCGTTAACACGATCAACTTCGAGCTCTTGCGAAATAGAATGCATTAATTCAGTTAGATTGATCACGACGTAGTATTAGCATATTGAAACTTAATTCTCAAATAAGGTTAAACCACTAAAAAACTTTATTAAATTTCGAAATTTCAATGTTTTTGGTTAGTTTTGAGAATCGAGCCAGTAGGATTGGAACCACTTTTTCTTCAATCATAATAACGGCACAAACCACTGACAGACCGCCTAGGATGTCCACAAAATAATGTTGCTT
>DDPO01000097.1:31652-45834 GCA_002342225.1 Bdellovibrionaceae bacterium UBA2466
CCTTCGTCTTAAACACCAAGCAGAAATAGTGGTAAGTGCAACGTGCATGCTAGGGAAACAATTATTTGGACTGTCGGCTAAATAGACTAAGTCCATCGACACTTGAATTAAAAAACTATCAACTAACGGGTAAGCCGGTCTTGGGTAAGTTGTCGGCAAAAACAAAAAGAAAAGCCCGCAAATGAAAAGAGCTAAAAACATCATTCGTCCGAAAGAGTTGAAGCTTTTCTTCTCGCTGATCATGAGGATCGCAGAAGCTATCAAAAAATAGTCTGACGTATAAATAAGAAACGTCCAAGGCACAAAAGGCACTATCTTATCAAGTCGTGATAGGGGAATTTGTGCAGGTTGCCAAGTGGCGTAAAAGTTAGGGAAAATATAGAAGACTGCATACCCAACAGCAAAAATTAAAAAGATCTTAAACTTCTCAGCAAAGCTATAGGAAGGATTAGAACTCATCCGATTATTTCACCAAAGGGGATGAATATCGTCAACTGGAGCATCTGCTTTAAAAACTTACTTGTTGATCAGGTTTTCAATTTCCTGAATGGTACGAATATTCATCCAATTTTGAGGCCCTCGATAAACTTTTTGAATTTTTCCATCTTTGTCGATCAAAATCGAAACAGGAATCGAATCTATTGAATAGGGCTTCAACTGTTCCTTCGGGAAATTGAAAACTAGATTCCCCGGCATTTTGGAACTTGGTAATTTGCCTTTTAATACATCACTACCACTTTCCCCAATATTAAAGGCTAATAAAACAAAGCCTCTTTTTTTTAGATGTTGTTCAAGCATACTCAGGCTTGGCATTTCCTCAATACATGGTGCGCACCAGCTTGCCCAGAAGTTTACTAGAACAACCGAACCCCTCTTATCTGATAGGCTCATTTTCTGACCAGAAGCTGACTCAAACTCAATTTCAGGAGCGGTCTCCCCAACAAAACCCTCACTAGGCAGTTCCCAATGGCCTGCAAAAAACAGAGTTAAACCAAACGCTAAACATATAGCGCCCACAGCAATTATAATCTCATGGGTCTTTAATACTTTGTTTCCGCCAGAAATTGCCATATCCTTAGCTCCGAGATACACCTTTATAATAACATAAGGATTGAAACATGGCCGAACTACCTCTCTATGGACCCCCTAAAGTAGGTGGAGACATCTTAGCTTACTGCTCGAAATGCCAAGGGGAATTTTCACACGTTGTCGTTTCAATGATCGACAGTCGACCCGCTAAAGTTCAATGTAAAATGTGCAAGGGTAACCACAACTTCAAAAGAATTGGGGATACCAAATCCAGAACTATATCTAGAACCTCAACGGGAGAAAGCCCACGAAAGCGAGTGGTATTAGCCCAAGATTACTGGCAACAACAAATGGATCTGCAAAAAGGAAAACCCCTAAAAAACTATAGCCCCAAACAAACTTTTCAAAAATCAGACGTGATTAATCATGTCTCGTTCGGAGTGGGAATTGTTGAGGAAGTAAAAATAGATAAAAAGATTGTTGTACTGTTTCGCACTGGGGAAAAAATTCTAGTTCACGCTTTGAGCTAGTTTTTTATTAGTGATCCCCCAAATAAGCTTTTCTTACAGCGTCGTTGTTAAGAAGGGCTTGCGAAGAATCTGAGTGAGTAATTTCTCCCACTTCCAGCACATATCCTCTTTGAGCTATTTTTAAAGCCGCTTGGGCATTTTGCTCGACTAAAAGAACGGTGGTTCCAGACTTGTTAATTCGCTGAATAGTTTCGAAAATAGTTTTCGTGATCTGTGGTGCTAACCCAAGCGAGGGCTCGTCCAGCAACATGAGTTTAGGCCGAGACAGTAAAGCCCGACTGATAGCTAACATCTGCTGCTCTCCCCCAGAAAGGGTGCCCGCAACCTGTTTCCGCCTCTCTCCCAATCTGGGAAAGAGGGCATAAACCTCATCAAGATCTCCAGGCAGAAGCTTACGAGTATAAGCGCCCATGAGAAGATTTTCATAAACTGTAAGATTAGCGAAGATTCCTCGCCTCTCTGGAACATGAGACATACCTCGACGAACAATCAAATGGGGGCGAACATTAGCGATGTCTTGGCCATCAAAAACAACAGAGCCCGATGCCGGCTTAATCAAACCCGAAATGGCTCTCAAAATTGTAGTCTTGCCGGCTCCATTAGCACCTATTAAAGCAACTGTTTCTCCAACAGAGACTTCCATCGACAAGTTTCGAATAGCTGGGATTAGGCCGTAATTTACCGATAAATTTTTTACCGAAAGAATCACCCTACCCCCAAATAAGCTTCAATGACTTTTGGATTATCTTGGATCTCACGCGGAGTACCCACGGCAATGATTTCGCCATGGTCTAAGACGGTAATTTTTTCACAAATCCCCATCACAAGCTTCATATCGTGTTCAATTAATAAAATAGTTGTTTTAAATCGGTTACGAATCTCAGCAATTGTGCCCATAAGAGCCGCTTTTTCTTGAGTATTCAGTCCTGCAGCCGGTTCATCTAATAATAGAACTTTAGGCTCAGTCGCTAATGCTCTTGCTATTTCAAGTCTTCTCTGATCACCGTAAGGAAGGCTTTTGGCCTTGTCGTCTTTTCTCTGCTCAAGACCCATTACTTTTAGAAGTTGAAAAGCATGGTCGCGAAATTCTTGTTCGATACGATAATATCGGGGAGTCCTTAGAAAAATGTCAAAATAACCGTAGCCCACTCGCATGTGATAAGAGACCATCACGTTTTCAAGGACAGTAAGGTCAGCAAATAATCGAATGTTCTGAAAAGTTCGTGCAATCCCTGCTTTAGAGATCTGATGTGGATTCAAACCTATCAAAGACTTACCGTCCAAAACTGATGTCCCCGAATCGGGAAGGTAAACTCCTGTGATTAGATTAAACACTGTTGTTTTACCGGCTCCGTTAGGACCGATGAGCCCTTGAAGTTCCATAGGCTTCAAGTGAAGGTTAAAACCATTGACCGCTTTCAAACCGCCAAAAGAGATAGTGAGTGCCTCTACTTTGAAGTCACCACCTAACACTATGTTCTCAGCCTGATTCACGAAGATGCCTTCCTACGAAAAAGCTCCCAAATCTCTTTGTGCCCAAACAGTCCCATGGGTCGAACCAACATTAATACAATCAAAATGAGAGGAAAAATCACCATGCGATATTGTTCAAAGACGCGAAGAACTTCTGGAAGTAACGTTACAATCACACCTCCAAGAATGGCTCCTGATAAACTCCCCATACCGCCTATCACGACCATGATCACCGCTTCGACCGACTTATTGAAAACGAAAGAATTGGGATCAATAAAGCTTTGAAAGTGAGCGAAAAGTCCACCAGCAATCCCAGCAAAAAATGAACTAACCACAAAAGCGACCACTTTGTAGTGAGAAATATCGATACCCATGGATTCAGCAGCTATTTCATTCTCTCTGACTGATAGAATAGCACGTCCATAACTTGATCTTAACAATCTCAGCAGAGCAATAAAAGTAACCACAACCCAAAGATAGACCCAGAAAAAATTAGATTTCGGAGGAATTCCCGACAAACCGCGAGCGCCTCCGACAGCTTCAATATTCAAGAAACATATCCTGATAATTTCCCCGAACCCTAGAGTCACAATCGCGAGATAATCTCCTTTCAAGCGAAGTGAAGGGAGTCCCACTAAATAACCGGCAATCGATGCCACAATCCCACCTATCACGATTGCACAACCAACACCCAAATCGGTTTGAAAAAAGGGGGATAAATTCAATACTGAAGTAATAGTTGCGCTGATATACGCGCCAACCCCCATGAAACCTGCGTGGCCCAGTGAAAACTGACCCGCACAGCCATTCACGAGATTTAAGCTCATGGCTAAAATCATTCCGATACCGCAGTTAATGATCACTCGGAGCACATAGGGGTTCAGATTTTCCTCGAACAGATAATTCAAGCCCCAGAGCAGCGCTACAACAGCTATTAAAACCAAGGTCTGAAAACGCTTCATACTTTTTCTCGTTTAAAAGTGCCGAACAGACCCGCCGGCTTAAAAAGAAGAATCAATATTAGGATTCCAAACGCTATAGCATCTCTGAATGTTGAAGAAACATAGTACACAGTAAAGGCCTCGGCTAAACCAAGAACAATACCGCCAACAGCGGCACCCATAATATTGCCTATGCCACCAAAAACAGCAGCAACAAAAGCTTTTAGACCGATCATCACTCCTAAAAGTGGCTCAATTTTGGGATAGGAAAGGCCGTACAAGATAGCTGCAGCACCAGCCAACGAAGAACCAATAGTAAATGTAAATATGATGATGGTATCAGTAGGAATTCCCATGAGATTTGCAACTTCTATGTCGAAACTTACTGCTCTCATTGCGATTCCCAACTTAGTATGTCGAACAATCCAATGAAGTAAAAGCATCAACAGCACAGAAACAATGACAACCGTGACTTGAATATTATTTAAAACTAAACCCTCCCCTTCTAAGAGGGATTTCGTCGGAATCAGAGAGGGAAAAACTTGAGGATCCGCACCAAATACGACTTGTCCCAAATTTTCTAGGAATAGAGAAACACCGATAGCTGTGATTAAAACATTAAGTCTCGGAGCCGATCTCAGGGGACGGTAAGCTATTCTCTCCACGGTGAGACCTACAGCTACACAAAAGGCCATACTTCCTAAAATGACTGAGACTAAAAGTAAAAGAGGGTTTGAAACACTGGGTGATAGCCACTTCGCCAAATAGAATCCACCAAAGGCCCCCAACATGAAAATATCACTGTGAGCAAAATTGATGAATTGAAGTACACCATAAACCATGGTGTAGCCCAATGCGACCAAAGCGTAAACACTACCCTGGGCTAGACCATTAATGACGTTTTGTAAAAACGCTTGAAGCATCAAAAACTCTTCTTAGGGATTAATCGTAGTGACATAGCTGAACTTCTGCGGACCCACTACTTTCAGCACAACTGCGGGCTTAACCGCATTTCTCTGCTCATTGATAGTGATCATTCCAGTCACGCCCTGAAAGTTTTTGGTTTCTGCTAGCGCATCTCTAAAGCCTCTAGGAGTCATTTCTTTTGCACGCTTCATTGCATCTGCTGCAACCATTGCAGCATCGTAACCTTGGGCGGCAAGTCCGCTTGGAACTTCACCATAACGGGCTTTGAATTGAGCTACAAAATTTTGGACAACAGGACTTTGATCTTCGTGGGAGTAATGATTACTGAAGTAGCCGCCTAAAATAGCATCTCCACCAATCTCAGTAAGTTTCTCACTATCCCAACCATCGCCACCCAGCAAAACCGCTTTGAGCCCCAATTCCCTTGCCTGACGAGCAACCAGCCCCACTTCGGTGTAATATCCTGGAACAAATAAAACATCTGGGTTTTTGCTTTTAATGGATGTCAGCTGAGATTTAAAATCCATATCACCACCGGAATAGGAAACATCAGCTACAACTTCACCACCCATTTTTTTGTACTCTTCGACAAAAAAGTTGGCGAGGCCCATACTGTAATCTGCTTTAATATCTCTAAAAACTGCTGCTTTTTTTAATTTTAAATTATTGATCGCAAATCGGGCCATCACAGCCCCCTGAAATGGATCAATGAAACAAACTCTAAATATCTGGTCTCCGACTTGAGTCACTTTGGGATTGGTACTGGACGGGCTTAACATGGGAATTTTATATTGTTGAGCCACGGTGCCTGCCGCAATAGAACGAGAACTAGCCACTTCCCCCAAAATCAAGCTAACTTTGTCCTGAGTAATGAGTTTAGTGACAATAGTGACCGCTTCAGCAGCTTGACCTTGATCGTCATAGCTTTTTAAAGAAATTTTCTTTCCATTGATTCCACCGGCTTTATTAATCTCGTCGATTGCCATCGATATGCCTTTATGGGTGGAAACTCCAAAAGTGCTTTCTGATCCGGTCATTGAACCATACTCCCCGACCCAAATTTCGTTCCCACTTGGAACATTAGCCGAAGAGCCNNCAGGTTGTCAATGAATCCTAAAAATTTTAGCTATTTAAACGGGCAAATCGATTTGACAGACGTTTCTTTTTTAACCTAATGTCCAAACTCATGGAAAAGAAAGAATCTAAAATCAAACCCTTTGAAACCTCGTTAAAAGAACTAGAGAAAATTGTAGGTGAACTGGAAAAGGGAGATAGTTCTCTCGAAGCTCAACTCAAGAGCTTTGAAAAGGGTGTCGCACTGTCCCGAGATTGCATGAAGCAACTTGAAGAGGTCGAAAAAAGGGTAGAGCTGCTAATGCGTGATTCTGAAAACCAGCTAAAATCAAGCCCCTACACTGAAAAACCATAACCTGTTGACACTGTTTGATTTAGTCACCTATCCTCTAGTTGGGAATTGGGGTGTTTAATGGGTGCCGATGCACTTGGTGCGTTTAGCGAATCTCGAGTCAAGTTGGTCAATGACTACTTAGAGTCCAACTTACTTCGTTTTGAAAAATCTTGCTCCCAAAGGTTTGAGCCGTTAATCGAAGCAATGAGATACTCTCTCGAGGGCGGCGGTAAGAGACTGCGTCCTATTCTCACTCTGTCGGCGGCTGAAGCTTTGGGCTTAAATCCGAAAGATGTTTTACCCGCGGCCTGTGCCTTGGAATACATTCATACCTACTCTCTCATTCACGATGATCTACCCGCTCTTGACGATGACGACACACGGAGGGGAAAACCCTCAAGTCACAAAAGATTTGGCGAAGCCGTTGCCATCTTAGCTGGAGATGCTCTTTTGACCGAGGCTTTCGGACAAACCTTACTTTTAAGTGAATCCAAAAAGTTCCAGCCATCGCAAATTTTAGAAGTTGTGGAACTTTTAGCTCAACACGCTGGGGTTCGAGGTATGGTTGGGGGACAGCTACTTGATGTCACAATCAATACTTCAGAAGCTTCTCTTCCGGAAATAGAGTTTATTCATATTCACAAAACGGGAGCTCTCATTCTTGCTTCGGTTTTGATACCCACGAAACTTATTTCCATTGATGAGCAAAAAATTCAAAATTTTCGAAGATATGGAGAGGCTTTGGGGCTAGCTTTTCAAATATCAGACGACCTTTTAGATTCTGAAACCTCGATTCGATATTCCCGAGGCCCCAGAAAAAAACCTAAACCCTGCTATACCCAAGTCATGAGCCCATCAGAGATGAAACAAAAGTTAAATCTCCTGATAGACCATGCTATAAACTCGGTAAGTTCATTGGGTGACAAATCCAAAAACTTAGTGGATATTGCAGAATTCATCCGAGCAAGGAAAGCTTGATAAAACTATGAGACTTTTAGAGAAAATTAACTCTCCTGAGGACTTAAGAAATCTCGAAGCCTCCTCTTTAAAACAAGTAGCTCAGGAAGTTAGAGAGCTTATCCTTCAAGTCATATCTGAAAAAGGGGGCCATTTTGCCTCCAATTTAGGCACTGTCGAATTAGCAGTGGCTTTGCACTATGTTTTTGAAACCCCTAAAGACAAAATTGTCTGGGATGTCGGGCATCAATCCTATCCACACAAAATATTAACAGGTAGACGCGATCGTTTTCACACCATTCGACAAGAGGGCGGTTTAAGTGGTTTTACTAATCGCTTTGAAAGCGAATATGACCATTTTGGTGCGGGACATGCCAGCACCTCCATTTCGGCAGCTTTAGGAATTTCAGAAGGTCTCCGTTTGGCGGGTACACCCCATATGGGTATAGCAGTTATTGGGGATGGCTCGATGACCGGCGGATTGGCCTATGAAGCTCTTAATAATGCGGGCCACATACCCGCTAAAAACCTTGTCGTTATTTTCAATGATAATGACATGTCGATTGATCCCAATGTTGGAGCTCTTTCAAAGTTTGTGAATCAAGCGGTAACCCATCCCGGTTACAACAGATTTAGAAAAGAGATCAGAGCATTAGTCGACTCTCTCAACAATCATGGTGTTCCTGTTGCAGGTGTTGCATCCAAAATTAGAAAAAGCGTTAAAAACTTTTTTACTCCTGGAATGTTATTTGAGTGTTTTGGATTTCGTTATTTTGGCCCCATTGATGGCCACAATCTAGATGAATTGGTAGACACTTTGAACTTTATTAAGTCAGAAGGTGTCGAGGGGGGTCCCTATTTGGTTCACGCCATTACAAAAAAGGGCAAAGGATACAAGCTTGCTGAAGAATTGCCGTTGAAATATCACGGGGTAACCTCTTTCAAAATTAATGATGGCATTCAAAGTAGCGGTGTAAAAACCCCAAACTATCAAGATATATTCGCAGACACCCTAATTCGACTAGCCAAAGAAGATCCAAGAATTGTCGCCATTACAGCCGCCATGCCCAGTGGAACTGGGGTTAACAAATTTCAAAAAGAATTTCCAACTCGAACTTACGATGTAGGAATTGCCGAGAGTCACGCCGTTCTGTTTGCGGCAGGATTAGCAACGGAAGGTTACAGACCCATTGCTGCTATTTATTCGACTTTTTTGCAACGAGCTTTTGATCAAATTATCCATGATGTGGGCATTCAAAATCTTCCGGTCATATTCGCAATGGATCGTGGGGGTTTTGTAGGAGCAGATGGAGCAACTCACCAAGGTGCCTTTGATCTAACTTATCTTAGAACAGTCCCAAATTTCGTTCTCATGGCACCCAAAGATGAAAATGAACTCCAGCACATGATCAAAACAGCTATTCATCATCAGACAGGCCCCATCGCCTTTAGATATCCGAGAGGAGAAGTTGTTGGGGTCAAAATGGACAAAGAACCCATTTGTTTGCCCATCGGCAAAGGGGAACTCCTTTCAGCAGACTCTGAGAATGTTGACGTTTGTTTGATTGGAATTGGTTATACGGTTCAATCAGCTTTAGAAGCTCAAAAGCTTCTCAAAGAAGAAGGTATCAAGACGGCTCTTATCAATGCAAGATTTGTTAAGCCATTAGACAAGGACCTCATAACCTATTGGGCAAAACGTTCAAAGCTCGTGGTGACTATTGAGGAAAACTCAAGCATTGGTGGATTTGGCTCTGGTGTTTTAGAGTTGTTTCAGCAAGAAGGCATTCAAAAAGATTGTTTAATTCTAGGTTTGCCCGACCAATTCATCGATCATGCAAGCCCAAAATCACAAAGAGCTTTCTGTAATTTAGATGGCAAAGGAATCGCTTCCAAAACAATTGAAAAACTTCAGGTGCTAGACATCGCTCCTAGCAAAAAATCAAAAGTCAAAACAGCCATCAAAGAAACCAACTTAACTCTTCAATAGCACTTGGATAGCTCGAGGGGCCGAGGGGGAATGTCAGATCCGGCGTCGCCACCAGTTTGAGTCAATTCGATAGCACCACAAGTTGATTGGAAAGTTATCGTCTCTTCCATGAAGGATTTTTTTCTGACTGTGGGAAGATTGTAAAGACTATTAAAAACTGTAGTAATTTTACCAGAAGTAGGCCAACAACAAGTGGGATCTTCGTACCTCATATCTTCCGTAATAGTCGAAAGCCCCATTGCACCTCGTGAATTAAACTGAGTTCTGATTTTTGCACCTGATAAAACCACAGGGGTCGAACCCGAATATTTCACAATGAGAGGATAATCATCCGCATATTGGAAATCTAGAACTGCATCTTCTCTTTCATATTGACGATCACCCGCGCGAATTGAGGCAAAGGTCTTGTCTGACGCTAGAGTAATCACTTTTTCTACAGGCTCGTCTTGCAAACTGACGTAAACGTTCAAAGGGTTGTTCACTTCTCCATTGACCGGCTTATAGTTTTTCACCTGAATCCCTTTGATCATGATGCTTCTCTCATTCGAAGCTGTGAAAGTGACCTCAAATCCCCCTTCCCGCGACTCAACAAAACCCGTAGGAAAATCGGTCCACAAGTATTGAATATCCCCGTCCGGAGAAAAAACAATATTTTGCTCGTCTGCATTGGGTCCTAACCCAAAGTTAATTTTTATCGTGTTTGAGACCAATGAGGCGGCCAATACATTAGCAGAACTAAATCCGCCATCTGTGTTTTTCATCAGTTCACAAGTGGCTTGATCGGGAAATTCAATACGCTGATAAGTTCTCCACCAAGGCATCATCTGCAGACCATCAAACTGACAAAGCCCCAGATACCTTCGCATATACTTTCCAGGAGAATCGATAATCTTGTCAGATTGAAAATCACGACAATCAACTAACGTCGAATCCGTATCAAAGATTTCAGGGCAATTATTTAAACTTTCAGGAAACTCTCTCCCCTGTGGCTTGACTTTACTCCCTTTGAGCGGTGGAGCTTGAGTCGAAAGTACAGCGCCGCCTATGATTCCTGCCAATGAATCGGTCCAAAGTAAGTAACTATCTTTGGTTCCGCAGGCCCCCAAAATGACAATAGAAATCAGAGAAAAAAAACCGAGCCCCATCATCGATGCGCATATTTTGGAATTAATTGTTTTCACTCGAGACCATAATAATCTCGCATATTAATAGCTCTTTCAATAGTTACTGTATTTATCGTGCATTGCGCTGATTAGTAGTAGGGTGAATACTGCTCCTTCGGGGCCTCAAAATTTTCAACGCTACATCCCAAAACAACGTATCCAAATATCCCATTGGCTCGATATTGCCCTTTCTGCAAGAGGATTGGAGCCACCGATAGAACCCTGTTACTGCCGCCCAAATTCGCAGCTTCAAAAATATCCACTGTTCGCTGTAGAAACGAACGATTGAGCAAGCGGTCGAAATAATCTTTCAACCTCTCCCCTTGATAGCTGCGAATATTAATAGGATGTTTGCCTTCGTCGGCGTCTAATCGCATCGGGGGAACCCTTAGACCGCTGTCTTGGGAAAATCCGATTACATTCCAAAATTTAGGATGAGCAATAAAATCGTATTCGCTATCTACAATATAAATATAATTACCATTTTGGTATGCCTGAAGTAGATTTTGTTTCCTGTCATAAGGGAACGAAGGCTGAGAAAGTAACTCTTTTAAATATCGATAATCAAGACCCAAAAGAAAAAGGCCGTCACTAGCTCGGTAAACTACCGGTAAATAGGCCCCTTCTAATTTTTCCTGTTCTTGAGCAGCCGAATACCAACGAACCACCTTCCCAAAGTAGAGTTCTCCCTCGGAGAGCGAAATACCTTTTCGAATAAGGTCGGGATCACAAAGATTCTTTCCTGAGCATTGAGATAAACGACGAATCGTTTTCTCTCTTTGACCATTTCTAAACCTCAACTGCTCGTCTCCGCTGAGATTCAGGAAAATAATCTCATTGTAGAGCGGAAGAGGAATAGTACTTACAGAGTCGTCTCTTGTATCAACTTGAGTTACTTGTCCCACCCTAGAAAGGTAGAACTTCGTGAAATGAGGAGCAGAGACAGGTATCAAGGCCAATGCTTGGACATCTTGAGCCAATTGCTCAAATAAATGAGAGACTTCACGGGCGATCTCCATAGCATCATAGGCCAAAACCTTATTCTGTCTTTGAATAAACTGACTCGAAATTCGCTGATAATCAGCTCTTGCCGCTGACCAATAATAAAATAAGAGACCCAAAATCAGAATGGGCAGTGGAAATATAACCAATATCAGCATCCACGGATTCGTGCTAAATAATGCGCCTTTGAGTTTTCTAGTTTGTAACTGGTCAGTCATTGAGGCAATCTAACATACTGAAATGAAAAAAAGAGCTGACATTCTTTTAGTCGAAAGAGGCCTCGCAGCTAACATTGAGGAATCGCGAGCTTTTCTTATGGAGGGAATCGTTTGGAGTCACAATCAGAGGATCAATAAGCCAGGAGACTTACTAAAAATTGACTGCGCGCTTGAAATTAAAGACACCAAATCGGAATTTGTTAGTCGTGCTGGGGACAAACTCAAACATGGACTCAAGGCTTTTAATATCAACCCACAAAATAAAATCTGCCTAGATGTAGGAAGTTCAACAGGGGGATTTACCGATTGCCTTCTAAAGCAGGGAGCAAAAACCGTCTTTGCATTAGATGTAGGTTACGGAATTTTAGACCTCCGGCTAAGAAACAATCCTCACGTGGTTGTTGTCGAAAGGACCAATGCGCGACTGGTTACTCTTCAAGACCTTACTCAACTTTCCAAGGATGCGACAGAAATTGAGGTGATCGTGAGTGACGTTTCGTTTATCTCGCTAAGAAGTGTGGTCCCCAACTTAGTCTCCCAATTTAAAAAAGTTCACCATTGGATCCTTCTTTTTAAGCCCCAGTTTGAACTTTCACCGGACAATATTATGCAAGGGGGAATTGTAAAAGAGACGGCGGATGTCCAAGGGGCCATGGAGAACTTCTCGCAATGGATGAAAACTCAAGGGCTAAATCTAAAAGGAGGCCCTGAAACCTCTCCCCTAACAGGCAAAAGAAGTGGTAATGTAGAGTACCTTTTATATTATGAGCCAGTTTAGATATTTTTTTTTAAGTGTTTTATTAATATTGGCGCTGAACCTTTCAGGGTGCTCCCTCTTTAGGCGCTCAAGTACATCTGTCAATGAGCCTGTCGAGCTGTCGACTCAAGTTGAAAGCCCAGAATCAGCTGTGCCCGTAACTCCACTTGAAGCTGCGAAACCAAATCGAGAGAAAAAAAAGATCACTCTCGTTTTAGGTGGAGCGGGAATAGCTTCTTTTGCCACCGTCGGTTTACTAAAACGGCTCAATGAAGAGGGAATTGAAATTGAAACTTTGATCACTACGGGATGGCCCTCGTTGTTCGCTCTTGCAAGCGGCTTTTTAAGAAGTGTTCACGACGTTGAGTGGTTTGCAATGAGACTACAGGAAAAAGACTTCTACAAAGCAAGCAAGTTCGATCCGAACAAGGGGGATCCAGCATCCGAGAAACTATCCCCATTGATCGAGACCCATTTTAAACAAAAAGAAATCGAAGAGTCTAAATTTTCCCTCATCATCTCATCGGCCAATACCGAGGGGGAGACCGGAGATAAGTATGATCGTGGAGACTGGCGAACTCCTCTTTTAAAAACAATGTCAATTCCCGGCCTGTTCAAGCCCTATCCAAAAAACACTGATCTCGACTGGATTCAATCGCTCCAAGGAATCGATGTTGAAGAGGCTAAAAAACGAGGCGGAACACTTATTGTGGCCGTCGAGATGTATGGTGACTACTATGATTTTTTAAAAGCAGGAAATAAAGACTCTAGCGATGGAGTCTTTCGCCAACTTTATCTAACTTCATTGAAAAAAAACGTGGCTCGAGAACTGAAAGAGGCCCAAATTGTGAGTCATATTCAACTTCAATCGTCCCCCACGAACTTTTCCCAAAAAAGGCTTGCTATCTTCTCCGGTTATAAAGAAGGCGCAAGACTGGCCAAAGCCATTCGTTCCCTATCTAAAAACTAGTATTTTCAAGTGTTTAGACAAAATGGTTCATTCACAATCCCAAATTGACACAAAGCGTAAAATTCACTATATTGCAGGACATGCAAAGGGTATTCGGGGCGGGTTTCTTGTGGTTGTTTCTATTTTTTGTGGGGTGCTCTCGCCCACCCGAAATTCCTGTCATCGAAAAATCTAATCCTGAGATTTACCCGGAAATTGCCTTACGAGACACACTGACCCCAACAGATTTCCGACAAATTTTTAAAGCCATTAACCAAAAGGGGCAATTGAGCGGTCTTAAACCGTGGCTCGAAACAGCAAATGACAGCGACCTCACCATTGTTGGAAAAGCCATCAACCAATATTTATATCAAGATGCTTTTAGGTCCGATGGTCTTCCGCAGTTGATAAGTGCCAGAGTCCAACAGAAATCTTTTTCTCAATTAAATCTGAACATTAACCTCGCTCTTAAAAATTTTCCCAAACTTTCTCTGCCCCATCTCATTCAAGCCGCTCTTTCCCACCCCTACACCCAACCGCTTTTAACAAGAAGTTCGTTTGTTTTTGATCCTGAATGGAACAAACTTATTGAATATTTTGTAAGCCCCTTTTTATCACAACCTGTTGAGCAAGAGCAGGTAAAGCAGTTCCTCGATACCACAAAAAAAATCATAGAGAGTCCAAATTTTGAGGAAGAACACCTGGCTCTGTGTGAATCTCTCCGAAAATCCGAACTCGCGAAAAACCTAAATATTTCTTTAAAACAGATGGAAAAAATCTATGGAGAAACTGTTTACTCAAATTTGGGTCAACAAATTTTTCGCTCTTTCACAGCTGA
>DDPO01000097.1:45880-47537 GCA_002342225.1 Bdellovibrionaceae bacterium UBA2466
AGCTTTAGTAAGGTTACTCAGCGAAAGGTTCGAAACTGTCATAATGAGAGGATCTGCCGGATTCATTAGAGAAACTTTGAATCAACCTTTCGACGATTCGGAACTTAACGTTAAGTTTTGGTTAGCTCTACCAAGAAAAGAGGCTACCGATATTCCCACTGAAAACTTTGCCCATCTCTTAAGAAGAATTCAGTTTGCTCTGGAAAAAATGGCCAACAGCTCAAGAACTTTTAAAGATCCTCATGTAACCTTGAACACGTTTTTGCTCACGCGTTGGTTCGAAACAATGGCGAAAGCTCACTTGCAAAAGATCGAAACAATGAAAGAGGAAACTTTCTCAAATACCTTCTGGCAAATACCTCTTCAACCCTTCTCATTCTCAATTAATCTCCTTGAGTTAGATGAAAAAGGGAAACCTGTTAAGGACTCCAATGGAGAACATCAGTTATCGATTAAAATTGAGAATGAACTTAAGGCCGTGGGAATGGTAGATTTTGCCAGCGACCTTAAATGGGCTGTCAAACAAGATAGTTTTGGGTCGACATCTACCAAAATTGAAATCTCAAGGCCTGAATCAAATCTCATGAGCTCCTTGAGGACTGTAGTTTCTTTGTTGCACAGAGACCACCCCATTGCAGACCCCGTTCCTTTTCTAAGTTCATTGGCTTACCTGTTTTCTCGCGCAGAGGAGGGAAGCCCTTTAACTCTGGCACAATTAGAGTCTTCGAATATGCTCATGAGCCTCCAAAATTTCATGAGGGGTCTTTCTTTTGAGCAATTAAGTAAATTGATAACTTTTCTTTTCGAGGATCTATCCATTGGAAATATTTCAGCAGAAGACCGCGACAGATTAAAATCACTCTATCCCAACAATCCTGAAACCGCTGAACTTTTGGACAAGATCCTACAGAGCATTCAAGTCGTAGCTGATCTAGCTCAGCCAGACTCCTCGCAAGTAAGTCTCCTCGAGCTTTATCATTCATTTCTGAGTCAGAGTAGGCTTCAAGACCTAACCGCAATCTCTAGACTATTTGGCTTTTTAGGAAATTCGGGAATCCTAGAACTCACAAATGATCCGAAAAGTGAATCGACTATTTTACTATCGCTCTTTACTGAAGAGGACTTTTCCAAATTACTCTTTTTAATGGGTAGAGCCAATGTTGACCAGCAAAACGCTTTGAATAAGATCTTCGACTTTCTAACAGGTAAAAATGAAGACGATGTAAAAAATCTGAACTCATTTCTCAAAGAGGTAATTCTTGGAGATACCGACTCAATAACGTCCCTGATTATGCTGACTCAGCAAGAAAAAGATTTCTTCAAATTGAGCGATGATGAAAAGTCTTGGGTTTATCAATTGCTTAATTCAAACTCATTTAATGACTTGTACCGAGTACTCGTAACGCAAAACAGTTCAAAGAACCTTAATCAACTGATATCGGAGCTTGAAACATTGTCTACCAATAAAGATCTCGAAGGGATGATTAAGGTTTTAGGCAATATGAAAAGTGAACGAATGCAACGCTTAGCGTTGGCTCTCTGGGATTGGGAAAAGTCTGGGGAGCTTGAGGCTTTTTTCACCATTTTAAAAACTCTAACGAAAAGTTGAATTTAGGAGGCGAAAGTTCTATGTTGTGTGCAATTAAAACAAGGGTTG
>DDPO01000097.1:47577-48681 GCA_002342225.1 Bdellovibrionaceae bacterium UBA2466
CTATTCCGTCTGCAGGAGAGGACATGAAACTTACTAAGGGAGTTTCCGCGCAGCAGTTTTTTGCTGCAAGACTGGAAGACAAACAGTGCCAAGAGCAGCTCCAAATAGTTCGAGCCCAATTCGAGAGCGATAAGAAAGCTCTCAATGACTTGGTTTTGCAAAAAGCTGACGCAACCATCATCGACCACGCAGAATCCAAGATGGTAGAAAGCAGAAAAGATTTGTTGATGAAGACCCGACAATGTGGGCTTTGTACAACCCAAGATCTCGATAAAAAAGTTGTTACCACCAATAAGAAGGAATATTGGTATCTCACGGATGGTTCATGTTACTTGGGAATTAATAAAAGCCAAAGCGAGCTCGACCAGCTTTATGAACGAGCCGTTCGAAGACTCAAGAATATTAAAAAATACCCCAGTAAAAATGGTGGTTTTCGGGCCCTTCTTGAGTTTAATGAAATCGACATGGACTCAGGAGAATTGCTACCTCCAACCGACCAAGTGGAGCACTCTCCCTTTTACGCTTTCATCGGCGTAAGGGGCCCAGTAGCTCTGGGATTGCCTGTAGGATTTTGGTATGTTTTTAAAAACGATCTTATTGAAAAACAAACCGGAGATCTTAAGGAGTTTATCATCCGGTTTGAGTCTGTTAAAAAACCTGCCAACTTCCCAACGCCTGATTTAAAAATTCAGTCGGCCAGTGGTCAACTCCACTCGACTATACAAAAAGAACTCACTTTGGTTCAGGGTATGTGGTACGTGAATAACCAAGGATATTTCCGTTACTACACAGGGGCTGATTTTGGTGTGAACATACCTTTCGGAATTGATTTTGCTTTAAACACACTTTTAGACACTTTACTTACGCTGACGGAGGACAGTACTTCGGCAGAATAGAGTGTGAAGTGATAACTTAAGGAGTCTCTGTGATAGCCAGGTATAGCCGGCCCAAAATGGCAATGATTTGGTCCGAAGAAGCTCAATTCAGGACCTGGTTAGACATTGAAATCTTGGCTTGTGAAGGCTGGGCAAAGGCTGGGAAAATTCCATCCTCAGACCTTAAAGAGATCAAAGAAAAAGCAAATTTCGATATTGCTAAAATCCA
>DDPO01000048.1 GCA_002342225.1 Bdellovibrionaceae bacterium UBA2466
CTTCATCTTCATCTTCATCCGGGCGGGCTCCGCCCGCCGCCCTATCCCTTTCAAGACACGGACTGTTTTTGTCCCAGGGGGCGTGCGATGATTCTACGCGTGATCGACCCGATTTCCTTTGTCGTGATTGTTATGTGTAAGACTTTGCAGTACGTCCTGGCAAATCCTCTCGTTCTGATGGATGTCCTACTCGCGATGTCAAAACGATGAATCCCGCTCCTCCCACCAACTAAACCCCCTTGACCAAAGAGCAGATCAAGTGCCGGACCTTTCGGATCAACCTTTTTCTCTTTGTTGCCAGCATCGGCATTTGGGTGGTGGCCGCCTTAATCGCTATCAATAAACACAAATGACCGATTCCAACCTCCTTGACTCCCTCGTCCTTCAAGGCCCGCACCTTAAGCCGTTGAGTCAGACTTAAACCTTAACTTGAACTTAAACGAAAGAGCGGAAACTTATGGCCCCCTCAACTCCCTCCTTTCTGCCATTTGTTCTCACCTCCCCTACGTCATCGCAGTCCTCTACAGCTTTTGAAAATTGTAATGATTAATAGAAACTGTATAAATATTTGCGAGGATTTGTTGCATCTTGTTGTGTATTATTTACTTGCGAGTTTTAGATCGCCCATTCTTATGTCGAAATAGTATGTTTTGTTTATTTTGTAATTTTTAAACAGGATCTTACACACGTTTGATTTTTTGTTTTTATGGCTTTTTATTAACAAAATGAAAGCTGTCCGGAAACTTTGAATTTTATAAGGCCAGCCGATTATCCTATTTTTAAAGCGTGAGGCCTGAAACAGTCAGTAAATTGCGGGACTTAATTGAGACATACAACAGGGCTACTCGGGTGATGGAGCATGGTGCAAAGAGAGCGATAAGAGAAGAAGGGCGTGCCTACGGGGGGTTTATTCGATCCCAGAAGGGCCAGCTCCAAGAGTTTATAACAACTGAACTTATTCAGATCACATGGAATACAGAACTAAAAAAAGCACCTGGCCGCCTAGTGATTAATTCAGAAAAAATAAAGATTCCTTTAAACCATAATTATATAAGCAAAATTGCTAGTAAGAAAATTCGCGAATTTATCATCTCAAATATAAAACGTTTCTACTACGGTCTTTCGGTGGATCGTCATGTTTTTATTGATAGGAATTTTGTTCTTGGAGTCGAGTGCAAAGCCTATGCTGAAAATGCGATGCTTAAGCGAATCTTGGTTGATTTTCATTTACTTAAAACAAGATTCCCGAATCTGCTTTGCTTTTTATTTCAGCTAGAAAGTCAGCTAGGGGGGGATTACTCGTCTGTTATTACTGAACCTAACGGTAGCTACTCAAGCCATAGTTTGATGTCATATTTTCAAGATGTAGACTTAAAAATAATTACTCTTCTACCCGGCGAAAGAAAGATTGATCGTCCTATTAATAAGCCGGATTTCTTTAAACCACTTCCACTTGAACGATTGCAAAACGCAGTGGAACATCTCATCTCGGGTTTTGAAAAGGTGATTTGAAGTGAAGATAATAGATTTATTTGCTGGTTGTGGAGGCATGAGCCTTGGATTTGAAATGGCAGGTTACGATATTTTGCTGGCGANNGGCGAATGAAATAGATGACTGGGCCTCTGATACATACAAAGCTAATCATAAAAAAACCATATTTGTTCAGGAAGATATTAGAAAGGTTAAAAGATGGGATCGTTTTTTCCCGACCGGGAAACAACCAAAAGTTGATGGTATTGTTGGAGGACCACCTTGCCAGGGCTTTTCTTTAAGCGGCAATCGTGATTCAAATGATCCGCGAAATAGTTTGTTTATGGATTTTGTTAAATGCGTTAAGCATTTTAAACCAAGTTTTTTTGTAATGGAAAATGTTAAAGGTCTTCTTTCAATGCGCACAGCAAAACGCGATCCGGTAATAAACATTATTTTGGAAGAGTTCGCCGACTCTGGATATCGGACAACCTATTCCGTTCTGAATTCTGCCTGGTTTGGTGTTCCTCAATTGCGAGAGAGGGTATTTGTAATTGGTATCTCTCAAGATAACCCCTTTAATGAGTCTCTCATTTTTCCTCAGCCACGCTTGGCACCTGAAGCTTATATTTCTGTTGAGATGGCGATTTCAGATTTGCCTTTTATTGAATCAGGTGAAGGGGAAGAAATTCAGGACTATAATTCCAATCCATCTAATAAATACCAGTTTTGGGCCAGAAAGGATTCTGGCAAGCTTTTTAATCATGTTGCCATGCGACACACAAATCGCTTAATTGAACGTTTTAAGGTTATTAAACCCGGACAAAGCGTAGCGCATGTTCCAGAAGAGCATTCAGCACTTAAAAGAGGAAACCCAAAGATAAGATCTGGAAAGATTTTCGGGCAAAATAATATGAGAACCGTCGCAGGACTTCCTGCGCCAACAGTAGCGGCATCTTTTCAAAGTAATTTCATCCATCCATTTTTGAACCGAAATTTCACTGCGCGAGAAGGGGCAAGACTTCAGTCTTTTCCGGATCGCTATGTTTTTAAAGGTAAGCGTACGACAATGTCTTGGGAGAAAAACCTATCACAATATCAGCAGATTGGTAATGCCGTACCACCACTTTTAGCATTCGCAATTGCTGAAAACATCTATAAGTATTTCTCTAATTTAAAAAACATTAGAGATACTGGTGGCGGTCGGCGCCCTGTTCAAATGCCTCTTTTTAGTAGT
>DDPO01000002.1 GCA_002342225.1 Bdellovibrionaceae bacterium UBA2466
GTGCTTAAGAGTTGACGCAGGTAATTGTTCCCAAAGTTTTCCAGAAGGGATCTGCATTTGTCTTTTTTAGCAGAAAGGAATTCATACAATTGCTTTCGTTGTTCGGCATTAGAAAAACTGTATTGAATAGCATCAATTGTTTCTTTAGTTATTGTTTTGTTAAAAAAGTCTCTTTGAACTTTTTCTCGGGCCTCGGAATCATTCTGGATTATTTTCCAAGCCGCCCAATTAAGCTTCCCCTCTTTGAGGTCTTGAGTAGAGTTTTTTGTCGAGGTTCCTTGAATATCTAAAATATCATCTGTTAACTGGTAAAGAAGTCCATAGCTTTCTGCAAATTGATTTACCCAAGGGACATCTGGGCTGGAAACCAGAGTGGGGCCAACTTTTGCTGCCCACTTGAGAAGTGATGCCGTTTTGAGTTTGCAGATCTTTTCATAAATAGAGTCGGTTTCAGGAATCTTGAATTGATTTTGATACTGAAGAACTTCTCCTTGCGTGAGTTCTTTCAGCGCTAAACACATTCCTTTTAAGAGTTCCGGATGCCCTTGGAGAGCAAGCTGATGAATTGCATCGCTCATCAAGTAGTCACCGCTTAAAATTGGAATCGTATTGTCGAAAAGTTGATTTGCTGAAGGTCCAGCTCTTCGAATTTCTGCTCGGTCAATAACATCATCATGTAAGAGGGTTGCAGTGTGAATAGCTTCTACGGCCCAAGAATATAAGTTGAGTTTTTCGGGAGGTATTTGGTAGGGCTCGCCGAACCAATAAACGAAATGACACCTCAACCGCTTGCCTTTGCGATCCCAAATGACGCCACAAGTTTTTTCCACTGTTTCCACAACAGGTTTGTCCAACGGCCCATGGAAAGTATCTAGCCAATCGAAATATTTTTGCCCTTGTGAAAAAGCTGCTTCGAGAACTTGGTTGGAAGTCATAAAAGCTTGTCTCCCCATTGAAGTGCGATTGCAGCCCCGATCAAAATGAGAGCCGCATTCAAAACAGATTTAGGTGATGGGGGTGTTCGAAGAAAACGGTAGAGCGACACTGAGGTCGTGAGAACTAGAACTAGTAACTGTGAGTTTCTTGTGAAGTTAAAACAGAAAATCAGAGTGAGTGTTAAAGAAAAAATGACCGTGAATATCTGAGCAACAAGAAATGTTTTCTGAGGACCATGCCGAACAGCAAACGATGATTTTCCTGCTAAGAAGTCACTCAGTATTTGAGGGGGCTGATGAGAAAACAATACAGCTACTGCTAAAAATCCGAAAGCGACGGAACCTAGAAGAAGGGGCATGGAGATATTTTTCAAGAATAGGTATCCCATACATCCGAATACACCAGGCCCGTAACACAAACCTGTGACCCATTCTCCGAGGAAGGTGTACGATAACGTCCATTGACTTGAATTGTAACTGTAGCCCAAAAGCACGAGAGGTAATGCAACCCATAAGAGCTCGAAAACTTGATAGTGAGAGACGATTGCAACACCCACCACAACTCCAGTGACGAAGCTTAACAGCCCGTGTGTTTTTACCGTTTTCAAATCGAGGCGATGAAAATGTACCCAAGAGAGTTCTTTTTCGGAATCTGCTCCTTTGTTCCAATCGATAGCATCATTCAAAACATTCACTCCATGCTGAATCAAAACGACTGCAAGTGTGGTTAAAGCGAGTAATGTTCGAGAGGCAGACGACGGAAGCAAGACAGCCCAAGCCAGCCCCGGTAAAATCGAGATGAGATAGATGGGAGGTTGTAGAACCTCCCATCTCCTTGAACTCCATCTTAGTTCAATGGTGTTTTCCATAGGTTTTAAGCTGCTACTTCTAGTTCTTTCAGAGCGGCTTCAAACCACTGGGCATGTTGTTCTTCAGAGTTGATGACTTTTTGATAGATCTCAGCGGCTTCATGTTGCCCAGCTTTGATAGCTTGATCACGGAATGAAGGATAAATATCCCTATACTCCCGCTGTTCTACTTTGATCGCAACTTTTAGCGCTTTTTCGATCACAGTTTTGGGATCAGCTTCAATTAATGCATCACTGTTTTTTCGGATGGTTGTTAATGCATCGATCGCTCTTTGGGTGTCTTCTCCCCTTGGAGGAACGCCCATGTTTTCGTACATCTTTCTGAGCCATGTTGCATGCAATTTTTCCTCGCCGGCAACTTTCAAGAAAAGTTCAGCGATCTTGGGATAGCCGGCTTTTCGAGCCCAGCGAGAGAATTCTGGATACATGACTTGATTTTCGTATTCTTCAACATCCACAAATGATTTTGCAGTCGTTGATAAGTTGTCTCCTTGCATTGCTGCAGCGAAGCACTGATAGATTGTATCTTCGGTGATATTGCACTTATTCATAGTTGCTCCTTCTTACTATTTTGAAGTTTCAAATAATATTGAAACTTCAAAAATAATAAAATAAAGGTTGGTTTTGTCAATGGCAGGAGCTACAAATATGCCTGTGAAGCAGCCCTTTAATGAAATTGCAAAAAAGTACGATTTACTCAATGATTTCATGTCTTTGGGATTGCACAGGGCTTGGAAAAACAGTCTTTTTGGGGCTCTGAGTGACGGGTTACCCCAATCGGCTAGAGTTTTGGATCTAGCGACCGGAACCGGAGATGTGGCCAGCCTATTCTTAAAACGGCTTCCCCCAGAGCGAATTTTTGCGGCCGATCCCTGCGAACCCATGATGAACGAAGGCAAAAAAAAATACCCCGAACTGAAACAATGGCATTGTGCTATGGCTGAGTCGTTGCCTTTCGAAGAACAGTTTTTCTCAGTAGTGACTTGTACTTTTGGGGTTAGGAATTTTCAAGATAGGACCTTGGCCTTTCAAGAGATCGCTAGAGTTTTGAAACCGAATGGAAAATTTGGAATTTTGGAGATTCATCCCATTCCTCAAAAGTTAAGATATTTTCCCTTCCGAATCTTCTGGAGGTATGGCATTCCTCTCTGGGGACGTCTGTTTAGCAGGCTTCGAGCTTATGAATATCTTCGTGATACAGCAGCCCAGTTTATTTCTCCAGAAGTTATGGTAGAAGAGCTACAGCGCTTTTTCGAGATAGAGGAAAGAAAACCGCTCCTCGGAGGTGGACTAGTGACTTTAATCGTAGCTAAAAAGAGATGACTGACAAAACTAAGATGTCTGAAGAGGAAGTGGCGTTCTCCGAAATTATTGGAGACCTCGTCGAACAGTGGGGTTTTAATCGCCATTTAGGTCGAATTTGGTCTCTACTCTTTCTACGACAAAAACCTCTGAGTCCCTCGGATATTCAGGACGGATTATCTCTAAGCGCTGGCAGTGTCAGTAGTGGTTTGAGCGAACTTCAAACTTGGGGAGTAGTGAAGCGAATTCGCATGGCTGGAGATCGTAACTTTTATTATGAGCCTGAAACGAGGATTTGGAAGTCGGTAGCCAATGTGCTTAGAACTCGGGAGATTCGAATTTTGGAAGAGGCCCATGGTGGTTTAAATGCTTTAGTGGAAAGGCTTCAGGGGCGAATTAAAGAAGACGGGGTAGACTTTCAAATCAAAAGGATCAAGCAAATTCGGGAAGCCATGGAAACTGCCCATCTTTTATTCACGGCTTTAGTTAATGGCAGTCCTCTAGCGCTACCGAAAATTGGTCGTCTATTTGATAAGTTTCGATCCTTTTAGAGCAACTCAATCCGAGAGCGAATTCTTTTCTTTTGGAATCAGAATGTGATACCTCTGAGCCATGGTCACTAGAAGTTTAGTCACTGGGGGGGCGGGTTTTATCGGTTCTAATCTTGCTCTTGAGCTAGAAAAACTGGGCCACCACGTTGTGATTGCAGATAATTTTCACTCTGCAGATAAAAAAAACTTAAAAGATTTTCAAGGGCGGCTTATTTCATGGGATGTCTCTGAAAGTATCGAAGTTCAAGAGAGGTTTGACGTTATTTTCCACCAAGCTGCGATTACAGATCCTCGTCACCCTGATGATGAAGAGACTCTTAAAAAAAATGTAGAGGGTTTTAAAAGAATTATTAAATTGGCAGAACGAGATGGGGCGAAGATTGTCTATGCCTCAACGGCTGGCCTCTATGGCAACGGACCAGTTCCGATGAGAGAAGCACAAAAGAAAGACCTTTTGACCGTTTATGGAAAATCAAAACTTCAAATGGACGAAATGGCTGAGCCGCTTTTTTCCCAGCGTCATATTGTCGGCTTGAGATATTTCAATGTTTTTGGTCCTCGAGAGGCTCACAAAGGAAGGCCAGCCTCAATGATTTATCATCTTTACCATCAGATGAAACTGGGTAACCGACCGAGAATCTTCAATTGGGGGGAACAAGTCCGGGATTTTATTTACGTCAAAGATGTTGTGACTGCGAACTTGAAAGCTTTAGAGGCGCCATCGGGTGTTTATAATGTAGCGACGGGAGTCGGAACTTCTTTCAATGAGCTTATCAAGATTTTGAATGAAGTCCTGGGAACTCAATTAGATCCAGATTATTTTCCAATGCCTTATGATCCCAAAACTTACCAGAGTAATACTCAAGGAGATACAACTCTAGCCGAAACAAAGCTGGGGTTTAAATCACAGTGGGGACTGAAAGAAGCCATTCAAGATTATTTCAAATGGCTTCAGATCAACGATTAAACATTACTTGGTTTTTAATTGAGCTTCGTTCGCTTTGATAAACGCTTTGATATCGTCTGACATTCCAAGAAGCTTTTCCCACTGTTCTTTGTACAGGGTGACTGGAAAACGGCCCAAACCATAAACGGATACTCCACCTTTTTCGCTAACTCTCAGAGATAGACCGCGAGATTGACCCCCTTTGAGGGCAGCATTCTCAGCTTTCAATCTTTCTAATTCCTTCATCATTTCATCTTGGCTCATGGTGTTCTCCCTTAAAATTTAAATCAAATTTTTACGCCTATTTTGCCGAAAGGGGAAGGAAAAGTTGAGAGCTTAATTGTGCTTAAGAGAAGTTTCAGCAACGAGTCCGGTGCCTTCTTGCCAACATGAAATCTTCGATTCGGTTTCTAAATCTGCAAATGAGATTGCCCAGTTCCCTTCCCGTTCAGCCACAGTGGTATATTTTCGATTTCCTTGCGTCAGAGTGACATAAACTCTTCCTGACTGAAATCCAGAGGCAGTACCTGATACAGTTCCCAGCTTTTGAGCGGATTGGCTACTTTTAATTTCACACTTAGGATGCGCTGCAAATAGAGAAGAAGATAACAATAAGATGCATAAGAGAGTCTTCATGATTATTCCTTGGATAAAAACTGGGATTGCGCGTCAGAAAAAAACGATTTGAATGAGCAGTAAGTGTTATCAGTTTATCGAAGTTGAAGAGCTGCCGCAAGAGTTGTGATAATATCGCGGAATGCTGAAACAATATGTCCAACTCATTGGGGTTTTGTTTATTCTTCTCTGGGCCGTTTTTCAAAAAAGTGCTCGTGGTATCACATCGGTTGGAATTGAACCTATCGTTGGTTACGAGAGAAATCAGTTGCTAGTACCAACTCCCCACACAAAAGATAGGTTGGTTTATGGGGCGAGAGCGACTTACGGGTTTTCGATTCTCTCCGTGGAAGCAGAGTATCTTCGAGGCTCATCTACCGAGACTTTTCCCATTCAGGACCTGACCACGAAAGATACTTCAGACAAAATCAAAGTCGGTCTTAGAACGGGAGTTGATATTTTGAGCCTTCTAAACATTTATGCTCGAGCGGGTTGCCAAGGGAATCAGAATCGGCACGAAGAGACGAGCGCTGGAGTCACGACCGTTACTAAAGAGTCTGTGAAATATCATCCATACGGAGGTGCCGGTATTCGCTTGCGTCTTGGTAGAAATTTAAGAGCAACGGGTGACCTCACGACCGTTTTTCGAGATTTTCCAAATATGAACAACAACGATTACCAGATTACAGCTGGGTTTGTTGTTCAAGTGCCTTAATCATGAGTTCATTTGAAGGAAAGCATATTTTGATCACTGGGGCTTCCTCAGGAATTGGGAAAGCCCTAGCTTTTGAGTTTGCGAGGTGTGGAGGTCATGTTTCTCTATTAGCTCGAAGGCGGGACAGAATAGAGGAGATCGCTTCACAATTAAAACAAACCTACCCGAAACAAAAAATTTTACCCATTGTCGCTGATGTCACTTCTGATGCCTCTATGCGAGAGGCGGTTTCAAACTCCATCCAAAAGATAGGTCCTCTCGATGTTGTTCTCGCCAATGCAGGTTTCGGAGTTGCCGGTGAGGTCGCTGAGCTTGAATTAGATGATTTTAGAAGACAATTTGAAACTAATGTTTTTGGTGTTTTACGGACTATCAAGGAGACCATTCCCTCT
>DDPO01000041.1:0-5499 GCA_002342225.1 Bdellovibrionaceae bacterium UBA2466
TATTTTAATCCATTTGAAACTCGTAAACCCTCCTACACACAACTTAATGCGACTGCATTAATGGGTTCTGTCATTCCGCCTGAGTATAATCACACGATTGATATAAAAAACCCAGAAGTGCCTTGGACTCCTGCTTTCGGTGGAAAAGGAACTGATCGAATCGAGTTTAGATTGTTTGATGCACCCACTGATGAATATTTAGCTTCGCTACAAGTAAAATATGTAAGAGCTATGTTGAACCAAGCTATTAATAGTAGCGGCGTCATTAAATTTGAACCTAGGTTCACTCAAGCAGATTTCGAATCTTGGAAAAAAGATCCTGCTAAGTTTTTAAGAGCTTCTAGGGCACATCTTCGTGAGCTTGGTTTGGATCCAGAGGAGTTTAAACCCTTGCTTTCACAAGCTCACTTTGCTCAGACTGCCGAATCTAAGCCTAAAGATCCATTGAAGCATTATCCTGATTTCCTCGCACCTATTCAATAAACTGGCATTTAAGCTGCAATCTGACCAAGCCACAACACAACCTTTTTTAAGGAGGCAAACTGTTATGGCAAGAAATCTAGAATTGTGGCGTCCGGGATTCCTGACGAGTAGGGACCCCTTCCGCGAATTACGCCGTTTCCAACGAGAAATGGATAGAATGCGTGATGATTTAATCGAAAATCTGAATATAGGGGGGTCAGAACCTCTAATGCCTCGAGGTTTTGAGTTCTCTCCTTCTTGTGATTTGGAAGAGACCCCCTCACATTACCTCATTGCTGTGGATCTACCCGGTGTTTCTAAAGAGGACATCAAGATTCAAATGATTGACCACCAGTTGAAGATAACCGGTGAGAAAAAAAGAGAGAAAAAAGAAGAGACTGCTCAATCATTTTACCAAGAGCGCAGCTATGGGCGTTTTGAGCGAGTTTTAGACCTAGGTGAAAATATTAAAGCTGATAAGATTGAGGCCAATTTCGAAGAAGGTGTTTTAAGAGTCACTGTTCCCAAAAAAGAAGAAACACAGCCTAAGTCACAGCCCATCAAAATAGGGGAGGGTAAACCTAGTTTGTGGCATCGCTTAACTGGTAAATCGGATGAAAAGACCGAGCCCACCAAAAAAGTGGCATAGATCAACACAAATCAGAGCGATTATTGCATTTTACTGAAATAAAATCAGTCGGATACTATCAAGCCGTGGTTGGGTGGTCTTTAACGAGGCCACCCCCTTTTTTTGCTTTTCTTTTGCAGCCGACACTTCATCTTCGGAAATCAAGGGATTGATCTTAGATAGTTGTTCCAATCTTTTAAGCTCTGCCGATAGTCGTTCCTCGTAGCTTTTGACAGCAGCTTCAATGATGGGAGCGCTTAATTTAGTAATAGCTTTGTTTGCTTTTTCCATCGACTGATTAAGCCGCTGTCGTAAAAGGGGCAAAATCTGCTCAGCTATAGTGGGAGATAAAGGCTGGTAAGAGGCGGTCTCTAGACTCGCTGGAGCTTTCATGATCTCGCCATCAACATTGATGAATGTTTTTAGCGTTTGTGGTGGCAGATCTCTCTCCACTTCAAGGTGCCCTGGAGCTGTAGGTTGCAACACGTGAATTAATTCGAGCATTAGAGGTTCTGGATTTTTAATTCCTGTTACAATTCCAGCAGTGAAACGCCCAACATCGGCTTCAAGAATTAAACTGAAGGCACCTTGAACCACGGGATGCTCCCAGGTCAAAAGAGCAAGTTCCTCTTGTACAAGAGCTCGATCTCGGTTGAAAGTACCAGAAAGCTCACCAGTAGAGCTCAGTCCTGGAAAACTTTCGACAAAAGTCAGTGAGTGAGCAGCAAGCTTAAAAGCGCCCGCACTGTCGAGCTTATCCATTTCTACACCAAAATGATTAAATGCTTTTTCCAAAAAGATTCTGAGTTCCGGGTCTTTCTCAATGGATTGGATATGTTCAGCAAGCTTGATTCCAGAACCACGGCTGAAAGAAGTGATGTCTACAAGTAGGTCTACTCCGTGTTGTTGTTCCTCTCGCTTTAAATCGGCCCAAGTCTTTGTGTTTTTAAGAAGTGAATTGAGCGTTTTGGTTCTGGCTGTCGTTTTAGCTTCTGGGTCTAAATAGATACGAAGCGCTTCTTTGATGTCTTTAGTGAGATTGGAATCTAGAGATGCTCCATTCCAAGGAGTTCTAAAAATGTCTAGTCCATCTTCATACCATTTCAGAAGAACCTCTTCTGGGGTGTTTTGAAAATAAGCTGCATGAATATGAATTTTATTTTTTTGACCTATCCGATCGAGACGTCCAATACGCTGTTCGAGTACATCGGGGTGAAGTGGCATATCAAAAAGATATAGATGATGACAGAACTGAAAGTTTCTTCCCTCTCCGCCTATTTCACTGCACAGGAGAATCTGAGCTCCATCAGATTGGGCAAACCAAGCCGCTTGACGATCTCGCTCCACAATTTCTAGGTTTTCATCAAAAATAGCCGAACGGACACCGGTGTTGTTACGAAGCCACTCTTGAAGTTCTCTTACTCGTTTAGCGCTTGAACAGATAAGAAGAACTTTTTCGCCTTTTACAGTGCTTAAAAAATTGGATAAAGCAGTTGCTTTTGCATGAAACCATTCTGCTTTTGGAGCTTTTGTCGACGAGCTCGCAAGCCCCGCTGATAGGGAAAGCAAGTCGCTGTCACTCATTTTTTTCTTGGACAGACCATCTAGCCACAGACTCCAAGCTTTAGGGGCTTCAATGGGATATTTATGAAGCTCTCGTTCGGGAAAACCGCGTATTCGGCTTCTTCTGTTTCTAACTAAAACTCGTCCGGTCCCGTGGCGGTCAACCAAGCAATCTAACAAGTCGTCGGGTGAACCTTGTTTTTCATAGGTGTTTATTTTTGAGTGAAGATCGGTATCTTCAGGGAAGAAAGCTTTCAAGCTTTTTAGAAAATCTTTGTCGCGGTTTTCATCTTGGATGTTTTTTGCAAAAGCAGCCACTTGTTGAACTCTTGCATGTTGCTCTTTGAAAGCTGGCAATGAAGGAAAGCGATCAGGATCAACTAAATGCAGAAGACCAAATTGAGTCTCAACACCTTGACGTTGAGGGGTTGCTGTTAATAAAAGTACTCCTCGGGATCTTTCGCTTAAGAGCCTGACAACTTCCCATTCGACGCTGGGTTCTTCTTCATTCCATTCGAGACGGTGAGCTTCGTCTATGATGATGAGATCCCATTTTTCCTGGGCAGCTTCCATTAATCTTTCCGAATTATCGGTTAGAAAAGAGATGGAGCATAATACTTTTTGGTTCATGGAGAACGATGATTTACCTAAAGACATCATGTCCTGTTCACAACGTTCTTCATCTACTAAGCTAAACATCTCCTGGAATCTGCGATACATCTCAGCAAGCCATTGATGTTCTAGAGCTTCGGGAACCAAAACTAAAACGCGATTGGCTCGGCCCAAAGCTCGAAGTGATGAGAAAATGAGTCCGGCCTCAATAGTTTTCCCCAAACCCACTTCGTCACATAGCAAAACCCGTGGAAATTCTCGGCGAGCTAGTTCAGAAGCGATTCCTAATTGATGGGGTAGGAGAGAGACTCTTGAGCCAATCAATCCTCGCGTGTCAGGGTGGAGGCTTTTTCCTCTTAATTTCCAGGCTTGTTGTCGCAAGTCTGCATTTTTAGCGTGGCTCCATTCTCCACTTAGAAATCTGGAAAGGGGGGTTGTGTCTTCTACCAGGGCGTCGAGTTCGTGTTCCCAAACTTTGATTCCATCTTCAGAGATATATCTAAAAAGACCGTCTTGTTCTTGAACTTCAGAAACGACGAGCTGTTGCCCTTTTTTCGATTTAACTTTTTGGCCTGGGTTTAGAACAAGTCTTCGTAAAGGGGCTACTTGTTGCGAGTAACGGCGTTTGACTTGAGCCAATGGAAAGGTCACTTCGATAAGGCGAGCCCCCACAACTTCCACAACGGTGCCTAGACCCAACTCCGGCTCGAATTCCGCAACAACTCTTTGACCCACGACCCACATGGCTTGTCCTATTACCTCAAGTTGGAAAAAAGTCCAATGTAAATTTAAGCCTTTTACAAGGCAATAAAAATAAGTGATATTAGTGACTTATGGCTCTTTAATCGGGGTCTTTGGGCTGGGGTGAATGAGCTTAACCGCTTTTTGATGACCCTTTAACAATTCCTTAACAATTTTAGGATATTGTTAAAGTATCCGTAACGTAGCCTTGGAGGCTGAATTTGCTAAATCAATTGCGCAACATGGAGCCCCTCAAAGAGATTCTGTTCCAATATGACAGCCACCTTCATGCGGGCCGTGTGGAAAAGCTCTTTTATCGAAAAGTGCCCGTCTATTTTGAAAAGGGCTCTTACGTAGTTAAAACGATAGAAAATCGATCTGAGCTTAAGGAGGTCATGAAGCTTCGTTATCAAGTCTTTCACAAAGAGTATCGCAAGAAAAAATTTCCTTTTGGTCTCGATGTAGAGTCCTTAGATCCAGTCGCTGATCATTTGGTGATTATCGATAAAGTATCGAACCGAATTGTAGGCACTTATCGTTTAATTTGTTCCGAGTTTTCCAATGTTTTCTATTCTCAAAGTGAGTTTCGGATCCAAGGTTTTTTTGAATTGCACGGGGTCAAACTCGAGATGAGTCGCGCTTGCATTCATAGAGACTTCAGAAAAGGTGTTGTCATGAATCTTTTATGGCGTGGTCTTGTCAAATACATGAACGAAGTGAAGGCCAAATATCTGTTTGGGTGTTCTAGTGTAAAAACGATGGATCCCCGAGAAGTGTCCTTGGTAGTTGAGCGCTTTCAAACCGAGGGTCAGGTGATTGATTCTTCCATTCAAGCCCAACCCCTACCTATGTATGAAATGACTCGCCTAGCTGTAGCTTCCGAAGAAGGGGCTATTTCTAAAACAGTTGATGAAATGATTCCCGCTTTGCTCCAATCCTACTTGAAAGCTGGAGCTAAAGTGGCTCCAGTGCCAGCCTTAGATAGAGATTTTAAGTGTGTCGACTTTTTTACAGTGCTTGACATGGATTCTTTGACGCAGCTTTACGAGCGAAGATACAAGCCGGACTGAAAACTTCTGCCACTCCAGTTACTGACAAAAATCGGACTAAAAGTTATACTTAATAAGTAATCTTTGAGTCGTCCTTTTAAGTGAACCCTTTATCCCCTAAAAACTGTGAAACTTGTGAAACCTATCACCACTGAGTTGGATGTTCGACGCTATTTAGGCCTTCTTCCTGAACTTGATGAGCTTTTTCACCTCATTGAAATGATGGAAAATCGAGGGACCGTAAAACTTCTTGGCGAGATTGAACACTCTAATCGAGTTTTCCCTTTGATAGGATTGGTGTTTGGAACCGAGGATAGAACAGCTCCTACATTTGGGCTTTTCTCGGGTGTCCATGGTCTTGAGCGAATAGGAAGTCGAGTAAGTCTTGCGTACTTGAGAACTTTTATCAATCTTCTTAGATGGGATAAAGGCACTCAAGATGTT